>JAYVQZ010000202.1:0-8472 GCA_043776735.1 Deltaproteobacteria bacterium
GTTGGGCCGACGTTAAGACCGGAGGCACGGTGGTGACCTTTACTTCGGCAACCGAACGAAAGATTTTTATTTCAGGCGTTCACGCACAGATTTATCAGACCCTCTATGGCAACACGAGAAACCCAAATGACATTTGGGCAGACCTGCAAACAAAGTCACAAAGTGAAGTACTGACACTTTATTGGGATCGGACGTTGTCCTCGCAATTGGCAGGTGAACGGCTTTACCAAACTAACGCGGTGGCGTCAGATACTCTGGCTACAACAAATTCTCAGGTATTGGTTCAGATGGTGGGTGGCGTCCCCACAGCCCGTGCTGGTGCTATCGTGCGTACCCAAGATCAACAGCGCCATAGTTTAGGCATTTCCACGATCACCGGCGATCTAAAGTTTGCCGACCCAGCATGTTGCTGGCCCAGTGAGGGGGAGTTGACCACAGATTTTATCCCCTTTTTTAATACGCCCTCTTCGGGGGGAAAAGCCTTCCTCAAAGAAATCCTGCAGTTCGCCGCGGGTGGCGCTTGTGGTGCTGTCACCGTAGTTCAAAGTGGCGGCGATCTTGGAGCCAAAGGTAAGACAACAAACACCCAACTGTATCACTGCCTCTAGGGACCCGACGAATCACCGATCTCTCGGGCCTACAGCCCGGGAGTCTCAATCAGTAATTACTTCTTCACTGCAGTAGCGACCCATTCTGTGGGCGCAGGAGTGTCCCATAGCGGAACTTTTGGATCGTCTTTGGGCTTCTGCTTTTCCGTCGCCATCTTGATCCGAACGAAGAGCTCAGGCTTTTCTTTTAGCACGGTTTCCCAGGCTTCTTCAGTAGCTCCTATTCGGGCAATGTCCCGGTAGTAAACCCATATCGCAGGCTGCCCATTACTGAGGTCGGCAACGCGTGCCGCATAGATTTCGTAGTGTTCAGGGTTAGCAGTAACTGCGGGTAAGTGCTTAAAGGTTCTGCTCAACAGCAGCGGAGTCGTATTTAGTGAAATGACGTAAGTCCCTTTATTGCGATACCGGCCACCCAAAACAATTGGTTGAGAATTATTGATAGTGCTGGTGAACTCGGTAATTCCTTTGAGCACAATGGGATGAATTTTTCTGACTTCTTCTATACCGAGATCTTCGATTCCCTGAGTTTCACCAGGTTTTGCGACTTCGCTAATTGAAATAGACTTTACCTTAGCCATTACCATCGCTTTGGTGAGCTCGGGCTGGTACGCTTTTGTCACGGCTAAGATACCGGCAAAAAAGGCAGCCGCATTGGAAGTCCCCGCATCCCCTTCGCCATCAGTAAATTCTGCATCCGAGTAGCGCAGAAGCAAGTCGGGTTTTATACGACCATCTTGTGTAGGGCCGCGTGATGAAGCTGGGGTCAAATCGCCTACGGTGATCACTTCAGGATGATCGGCAGGGATCATAATCTCGTGATTCGGTTGGAAGTCGAGAAGCTCAACCGAGCTTACCATCTTATTTTCTGTCGAGTCGAAGTAGGGGGCTTTTTTCGCTATGACCGTAATGCGAATACGATCCGCCTCGGTGAAGTTTTTACTCTTGTCGACCACCTTTACTCGGTAATGGCCGGTGCGTGTAGTCTTAAGCGGAAGCTCGATCATTTCTCGGGGGACATAACTTTGTCCCTCTTGGCGGTCGACACCCGCCTTTTTTGTGATCTGAACGAGTTCACTTTTACCAACAACATTTCCGTCCTCGTCAGAAAGAAAGAGGTCTAAGTCTTTGTCGGTGCCTAAAAATTCATCTTCGGCGTTGCTATTCCAGGAGAGGACAATCTTTACGGGATTACGATCGAGTCGGCTCTTAACGCGGAGGCCTTTATTGCCTTCGCCGATTTTAGCATTTCCTGCGTCATCTAATACAACTTTAGAGTTGTAAACGTTGTTTGCATAATTGCCTGCGGCGTTAACCCAGAGAATTCCAGTTCGCGTTGCTTTGGAGACAATTTTATTAATGAATCCGCGTCCGTCGAAATTACCTCCGTATTCCCAGTTTTGAGCGTAGAGAATGATATCAACGTTGTTATCTACACAGTATTGAACTGCGCGAGCCAAGTTGGGGAGTCCATTAGCGTTCATCAAGAAAAATTGAGGTGCCGATTCAATCTTAAGTCCGGTCATTGCCCAGGTAAGTAATGCCATCTGTCGGCCATGGGCGTCGCTATCATCTAGCGGTGCCTGCTCTGCCGCATTTCCCAGGTTATTCTTGGTGACCCATTCCTTGTCGTATTCGCTCACCAGACGAAAGACGCTTTCGGGGAGATCGTCTCTGAGAGTTTTGGGGTCGCCAAATCCTTGGTCGAGGACGGCCACTTTGATCTGCTTCTGCCGAGCTGCTTGACTCGGAAAGGAGTCAAAGGCGGTGACGCCAAAGCGCTTCCTCATCGTTTCAAGAGCTCGGGGCTCCACTTTACTAATCGCAAAGGAGTTTACTCCAAGCAAAAGGCTCGTCAAAAATAGCATTTCAACTAAACGCACAGGAAACCTCTTAATTTTTGATGGGAACTTTTTTTAGAAAAGCTTCGTAGCGGAAACTTTTTTAAAAAGAGTTCAGTTTCAAAAAAACAGTTGGGCCAGGATTCCTGGCCCAACCATAAATTAGTTAATTACCAGCCGTATCCGCCGCAGTTATTGTTGTAACTATAGAACGACACGTCTACGTAGTTATTATTGCAGTAACCGTTGTTGTAGTAGCCGTAGTTTCCATAGCCATAACCAGCGTAGTTATTGTAGCCATAGTTGTTATAGCCGCCGTAGTTATAGTATCCGCGGTTGTAGTTATAGCCGTAATAGGGTTGGTAATAGTTGTTATTGTAATAACCACCATAATAACCGCCACCGTATCCGCACCCATAATTACCGCGCCAACGCCAGCCATGAGCAGAGGTTGAACCCGCTTTTTCGAGCTCAGATTTCTCTGTAGAAGCCAACGCGACCTTTTCTACTTTTTCTTCGGAGATCTTATTAGCTGGGTTTGACTCAACCGACCTAATGAAGGCTTCCATTTTGGATTTTTGCTCTTCTTTAGTGAGCTTTTCCATCGCTTCAGGCTTCACGCTGTCATCGAGCTTATCGACTTTGTATGTCGTAACGATCTGGGTCTTAGGATCCAGTTTCTTCATGACGATGGAAGGCGATTTAACCGCCTTTGCATCGAGTTCGCTTTTTTCTTCGGCGAACACTGACAAACTAACGAGTAATCCAAGAGCCAACGGGACCGACATCCAATTTCTAAGCTTCATTCTCTTCCTCCAGGTAATGAGAGATTTTGACGCGTTGTACCATATACGGAGTTTTTGAACAAGACCCTCCCTATGCTCCCCCGGTCCAAGTATTCCCCCTTGGCGGCCTCGAGGCTTGCCGCTTATACTCCAGAGGGCTTAACGCTGTGGGGAAATCTCATGAAAAATCGAACGCTTGGCATTGTTTTTTTTACGGTCCTTTTGGACCTTATCGGCTTTGGACTGATAATCCCGGTCCAACCTTTTTTAGCGGAATCCTTGGGAGCAAAGGCCTCAGTAGTGACCCTTTTAGGGGCCTCTTTCTCGCTAATGCAGTTCATTTTCGCCCCATTTTGGGGGCGGCTCTCGGATAAAATTGGGCGTAGACCGGTGCTTCTCATCAGCATTTTCTTAAGCGGAATGGGGTATTTGGCCTTCGGGTTTGCCCACCAACTTACGGTTCTCTTTTTAGCCCGCATGCTCAGCGGTTTTGGCGGAGCCAATATTGGAGCTGCTCAGGCAATCATTGCCGACATCACCACTCCCGAGAACCGGGCTAAGGGAATGGGTCTTATTGGCGCGGCATTTGGTTTGGGGTTCATTCTGGGGCCGGCCATGGGAGGACTTCTTGGGCAGTATGGGCTGGCCTTTCCTGCTCTGGTTGCCGCAGGCCTCTCTTTCGCTAACTTTATCTTTGCTTGGTTCTATCTTCCGGAGACCTATCCGGCCGAGAAGCGAACAGGTGCCGGGGCATTTTCTGGACACGCTAAAGTGCCTCTTTCCTTTGCAGCGCTTAAGTACGCCTCTCGACACCAGAATGTTCGGGAACTCTTTTTCTTTATCTCTATCTACACCGTGGGATTTTCTCTAATGGAACAGGTCCTGGCTCTCTTTGTAGAACACACCTGGGTTAAGGGAATGCCCGGACTTGACCCACATCACGCAGCAAAGATGGCAGCGTTAATGACGGCCAAGATCCTTATCGTAGTTGGTGTCACGGCAACCATCGTTCAAGGAGGGCTAATCGGACGATTGGTAAAAAAATTCGGTGAGCGCAACTTGCTTGTCTTTGGCTCTACGTTGTTGGTCTTGACCTATTTCTCCATTCCTCTAATAGGAGGGAGTGGAATTTATGTCTTGATGCTGGTGAATGCGGCTTTCATGGCGACTGGTACGGGTACGGTGAATCCATCCTTCACTAGTTTTCTTTCTCGCTGCGTGAACTCCGATGAACAAGGCACTACTCTCGGATTGAGCCATTCGCTTGGAGCCGCAGGACGGGTCATCGGTCCCGCATTAGCGGGAAGTTTATTTCAAATAAGTCCCGGCCTTCCGTTCTGGTTGGCCGGTGGCCTGCAGCTAGGTTGTGTTTTTATGGCAACGCGACTGACTAAACGGCCGCAGCCCTAATTTTACTAAATCCGCTCGATAACGGTTGCGGTCGCCATGCCATGACCAATGCACATTACCTGAAGCCCAAACTGAGTGTTCGTGCGCTCAAGTTCATAAAGGAGCTTTGTCATGAGCACGGCTCCGGTTGCCCCCAGCGGATGACCATGCGCTATGGCACCTCCGTTTGGGTTGACTCGGCTCCAGTCCGGCTTGAGTTCTTTCCCCCATCCAAGCACGACACTGGCAAAGGCCTCGTTAATCTCAACAACGTTGATATCAGAAAGGGAGAGCCCCGCTTTTTTCAAAGCAAGTTTCGTTGCAGGAATTACTTCCATTAATTGCAGAGTCGGATCGCCACCAAGAGCCACGCGGGCGCGAAATTTGGCCCGAGGCTTTAAACCATCGGCACGGGCCGTCTCTTCATCGGCAATGAGAATACAGGAGGCTCCATCAGAAATCTGAGAAGCATTAGCTGCGGTCACCACGCCGTCTTTGCGAAAAATGGGGGGAAGGGTGGCCATCTTTTTCATATCGGGATTAACGCGAACTCCTTCGTCAACTTCAAGAAGGACGGGTTCTCCGGCTGCATTCTTGGTTTCCCATTTTATACATTGGGTTTTGAAATATCCGGCAGCAATCGCTCTCCCGGCTCGCCGGTGGCTCTCGGCACTAAATTCATCGAGCTCAGTGCGTGAGAGGCTGTATTTGTCAGCAATGCGTTCTGCCGACTCCCCTTGGTGGATGAGTTCGTATTTTTTCAACAGGTCCGGATTGAGCGTCTGAAAACCTCCGCCGATGTCAGAAAACATAGGCACCCTCGACATATTTTCGACACCGCCTCCAAATATGTACGCAGAATCTCCCGCGGCAACCCCCTGGGCTGCAAAATGAATGGCTTGCTGAGCACTTCCGCACAATCGGCTCAACGTCACGCCCGCAGTGGTTTGAGGAAGGTTCGAAAGCAGAACGGCCTGACGCGCAATGTTGGCCCCTTGCTCTGTGGTTTGCGTCACACAACCCATGATGCAATCGGTAACTTTCTGTCCCGAAATTTTGGTTCGTTTCAGAAGTTCATTGAACACCGCCGCAGCAAGGGTGTCAGAACGAGTGCCGGCAAACGCACCGCCTTTTCTGGCAAGTGGCGTTCGGACGGCTTCGATAATTACGGGATTTTTCATGCGGTTCTCCTGCGCGTTATTCTAGAAAGCCTGACGCAACGTAGTCAAAAGAAACCTATTTCTACGTTTCTCAGTGGTTGGTTTTCAAGTATGTAACTTAACAGGGTTATGGGGGGATTCATCTTGAAACGCTTCGGTACAATCACCGCGTGGTTTGCTTTGCTCTTCAATTTCAGTGTGGTCGCCTTCGGTAATGCTGACGATCTTAATGACTGGATGCATTTGCAGCGCCGTCGCAGCCTTCAATACATGATGGCAAACCTTTCCCCAGCGGATGCCGTCCCCGGTGTCATTGTGGCGGCCAGTTCGCGCAAAGATCCTGATTACTATTACCACTGGGTAAGGGACGCCGGGATTGTAGTTCAGTCGATCGTTGGCGAGATGCCGCAGGCGTCTACGGATGAGAAAGCTAAGTTAGCCAAATTTATTCTCGAGTTCGTGGACTTCTCTCGCAAAAATCAACTTGCCTCAACACTCACCGGTCTTGGCGAACCCAAGTTCAATGTGAATGGCGAAGGCTACATGGGTTCGTGGGGACGTCCGCAAAATGATGGACCCGCATTGCGTGCGATAGCACTCATCCAATTGGCCGATGTTTGGTTTAAAGCCGGAAAAGAGAATTGGGTTCGTAACAAGCTCTACGACGGACGATGGCCAACGCAGACGGTAATTAAGGCGGATCTGGAATTTGTTGCCGATCACTGGCGTGAAACCTGTTTTGATCTTTGGGAAGAGGTAAAGGGCGTTCATTTCTACAGCCGAATGGCCCAGAGACGCGCGCTGATCGATGGCGCTTGGCTGGCCGACCGCTTAGACGATGGTGGTGCGGCCAAGTACTACCGTGCCCAAGCAGCACTTATTGAAACAGAATTGCTCCGCCACTGGGATCCTTCCAAAGGGGTGCTCGTTCCTACCATCGATCGTGACGCCGGCATTGACTATAAGTTTGAAGGCCTTGATGCGTCGGTCATTATCGGAGCACTTCACGGCCGGACCAATGACGGATTTTTTTCTGTCACCAATGACAAGATGCTGGCCACCTTTGCCAAAAGTGTAGATCGCTTTAGTGACCTCTATCGGGTGAACAAAAACAATACGGCGCCTGGCGTGGCGATCGGCCGCTATCCTGAAGATAAATACAACGGTGGAGTCGCCGCAGAACCTGAAGGCAATCCTTGGTTTCTTTTGACCGTTGGTTACGGAGAGTTTCTTTTGCGTTCAGCCTCAGCGTTTGAAGTGAAGGGGAGTTTTTCGATCAATTCAACGAATCGGCGATTCTTTGAGTGGTTGCGGATTAATTCCAGTCACTCTGTGGGTGATCTGACGCAGGCGCTGCGAATAAGGGCCAATGCTTTCATTGAACGCGTAAGATACCATTCAGGCGATGATGGTCATTTGCCAGAGCAGATCAATCGGCACTCGGGATTTCGACAGGGTGCTGAGAACCTGACCTGGAGCTACGCCGCTTTTTTAACAGCCATGGCCGCCAACGATTCGTTAAGATAAGTTTTATTCGGTTTACCTAAGACATAATGTGCGAAATCGGATCCAAAAATTTTGGAAAAAATTATTAGTTCGTATCCCTGGACTCGACGCGCTCGATGATGTGGCGCGCGAGTTAGCAGCTGCAGGCAGCCCAAAACGTATTTGGGAGCTGCTGCAGACTTTTGAGGTGCGTGAACCGATCGAGGAATTCCTTCGGTCCCACTCCGGTCTCCAGTCTCTAATATACTGGATTGGCGGAATGATAGTCGCCTTTGCTTCCGTTTTTTACGCCCAGATATTCAACGCTTTTTCTCAATTCAATCATGATTTGGTTCGAAATCATCCGCTTGTTCTTCTTTGCCTTTCGCCCGTTCTCACCTGGTTTGGATGGTGGGTCGTTCAGAAGTTTGCTCCTTTTGCTGGCGGAAGCGGAATTCCGCAAGTAGTGACCGCGGTTCATTGGGAAAAGAAACCGATCGATGGGCCTTTAAACGATCTCGTGGGAATGCGAGCCATCTTTGTGGTTCTGGTGAGTTCTCTCTGTTTCATTCTTGCAGGTGGCGCCATCGGACGTGAAGGTTCCACCATTCAAATTGCAGCCGGACTCTTTTTCTGGATGGGCTGGCGCTTTAGAAAACTGTGGGACATTAGTTCTCATTCGCTTCTTATCGCCGGAGGGGCAGCGGGGATTGCAGCCGCTTTTAATACGCCGCTAGGGGGTATAGTTTTTGCTATCGAAGAGTTGTCTCACGCGCACTTTCAAAAATTTAAAACCCACCTGATTTCTGCCGTGATCGTGAGTGGACTTGTGGCTCAGTGGTTATTGGGTCCTTACCTCTTTTTCGGATATCCGAAGTTTATGCCGGTTCAGCTAACCCTACTTCCCTGGGCAGTATTTATGGGTATGCTCACCGGCGTATTGGGGGCATGGTTTGGCCGCGGGATTTTTGCCGTGAGTAAAATCACAGGGACCTTGGGTAGGCAGCAACGGGGTTGGTTAGCGGCGATAGTGGGTCTTGTGGTGGCACTGGTGGGTTATTGGCAGGGACCTGATCTGATGGGAAGTGGCATTGAACTAACCATGAAAATGCTTTTTCAGGAGAATAAAAACCCCGAATGGGGTGCGGTGATTGGCCGGTTTGTCATGCCTATTTTTTCGACGATGGCCGGGTGTGCCGGTGGG
>JAYVQZ010000203.1:0-2187 GCA_043776735.1 Deltaproteobacteria bacterium
TTTGATTATCCCCATTCCGATCTTCATACTTCGTATCCTTTTCTGATGCGACTGCTTTATGACGCACCTGCTTGGACACGAAAAATCTTACGCTACCAACTCTCATGGAGCTCACTGAGCGCCGCCAGAAGGGGCAGGGCGACTACTTATTTACGCGTGTGAAAGGCGAGGGGAACGATGACGAGCCCATGCGAAGGCAGAGTGTGGGGGAACTTCTTAAGACGACGCTACGGCGGCTCAAGCTCGATACCGGTCGGAGCCTGCACTCGTCTCGCAGGACAGTGATTTCAAACCTCCTCGAAAATGGCGCCCGCATTGAATCGGTCGCCGAACTCGCCGGCCACGCCAACATCAATACCACCGCCCGCTACAACGTCCGCCAAGAGGAGTTAGAGAATAATCCCCTTTTGTCTCTGCAATATCAGGATGGATAGGAATTATTGCCGGGTGATTTTGCGAGTCTGCCAGCGGCGAGAAATTTTTTATACGACTTTTGGCGAGTACTCTTCCCCCACCAACCCCAAGAACCGGGCTGGCCGGGCCGGGAATGGGCGCGGACTTCACTCTACGAAATGGCTCGTGGCGATCTGCTGCACTTGAGTCGCAGGCTATTTGATTTTTAGCGTTCCGACTCGAGATTAGTCGTTTGATGATATTGTTCTTCGAATTTAGTCATCCTATATTACAATAAGCCATTCTCATGAACGGAGCCCCGATGAAACTCTATTCTCTTCTCCTTCTTGGTTCGTTATTACTCGGTCCAATCCCCGCGCACTCTGAAGACCATCTGAAGGAAAAAAAAGACGGCCCCGCCCACGGAATTAAACCGCAAACGGATAAATTCTATACCCTCAAGTCAGGGGGAAAAAACGATGAGCTGGTCATTTTGAACGGCACCCACCTGGATGGCGATGAAGGCTTCGATAAAACAAAGCCCTCCTACGCGAGAACGATGTCCAAAGAAAAACTTAAAGACCTTCTCCTTACTCGATTCGGCTCAACGGACGAGGGAAAATTCCAGACGTTTCTGATGCTGGATCGGTTGGATGAGGAAACGCCGCTTATTTTGGGCAGGAAATTGAAGGGCAAGAAAAAAGCGGTCGCCGAGTTCATCGCGGAGACCCTTGAGAAACAGGGGAAAAAGGCGCTATTTGCCGACCAAATGTCGGGCAGCTCATTCGGATTGCAGACCGGAAGGCACTACGTTCTAGATTTGGCGGACATGTTCGTTAAATGGAGTGAAGGAGAAAGTGAGTTTATCAAAACCGATAAACAAAAAGAGGCATGGCGGGCATTCAGTGCCTACTCAAAAAGAATTTTGGACCTCCGTGAAGGCACGCCGACGCCCACGGAGGTAAAGGCTTTACTTGAGGATCTGAAAAAATCAACCGGCGGCCTTGATATTCCTAAGGACAACAAGAGCGCTATCAATGACGTTAAATATTTTTCGGACGGGCTCGAAAAGGAGTTGAAGGAATATCTCAAATAATTGGGAAGGGTTTTTCGCCGGCAATGGATAGGCGCTCTTTCCGTAAACGGAAACGAACTCAGTCGATAGTAAGCGATTTGAGCAGGTCGAGCTGATCCAGAACCTTGCCCGAGCCAATCACCACGCACTTAAGCGGGTCTTCGGCGTACATCACCGGCAAGCCGGTACGTTCGCGAATCAAGATGTCGAAGTTGGCGAGCGTATAGGAACATTGAAACGGATTCGATAGTGGGTCTGTTTTGCATGGTGCCTCCTTTCGCACCCAGCAAACAAATCACATCCGAGGCGGATTCTCACGCAGGTTTGCCGGAGGGACACAAAACGGCCGCCGAAGGGTTTAGACGTAAGGCTTTTGCTAAATACGCCGCAAAACGGTCATAGGCGGCTTGAAAGTATTTCAACCACCCCATGTTAAGGCCAGAACAACTAACGCGCCGCTCATGCCATTTAAACGCAAATCAGAGCCAAACAATAAACCTCCCCTGACCCCAAATCATCCACCAACAACCCTTCCCCCTCAAACATCGCTCAATCCCGGCTCCCAGCAATCTTCCGAATCCGTAATTTAAAATTAAAAAAAATCTTCTGTCTTCCTCGTTTCAATATCTTTCAAACAACCAACTAAAAATCCCCTCGACCGTAACCCGCCCGCTACCTGACTACTTTCACTCGTAGAGGGAGAGTAGTCAGGTAGCGGG
>JAYVQZ010000204.1:0-8430 GCA_043776735.1 Deltaproteobacteria bacterium
CCTGAAATCACCCCTGGAACACAGGGAGTGATACTAATGCTTTGCCCAATTAAAGCGGTCGCAGTGCGTGGATAAGTTCCCACATGGGAACTCACTAAAACCTTTCGGCGCGTGCTATCTACCATCTCTAAAAGCGTCACCTTTACCGCCTGAATTTGACACGCGTCCGCATCAGGCTCGCTCTGCTTGGTGTTCAAAAATTCCGTGCCTCGAGAAGAGCAAATCGAAAAATCAATCTGGTAATTGCCCTTACTATCCTGACTTAGCTTCCACTCTTTGGCCGACGAACAAGCTTCACCGACGCTCCACGCGCCTTGGTTTTCGAATACGCACTTAGAGTCGATTAACTTTTTGGCATAGATTAAAGCGTTTCGATTTTGCTCATCCCCTTGGTAGCCCTTGAGCGAACGAATTCCGTCTTGGGAAACTTGTTGGGAGAGAAGCAGCATGGCTCCCGTTCCCATTAGGATGAGGACACTGGCGATAGCGGAGAGGATGAGAACGCTGGCCCCTCTTTGATTCAAAAGGGGTTTCATAAAACGATTTCTCATTTTGCCCCCTCTAACGGAAGAAAGTAGGTTCCCGAAATAACAGAACGAGCCGATCCTTTAGATGACGAGGAATAATCCACCCGTTTTAGAGCCGTATTTTCCGTCGCAGTTTTTAGCTCACTACAGGCGTAGCGTTTACCGTTGATAAGATTGGTTGCGTAGGCAAAAAATTCAAATACAAGGCGAGGTTGGCCATCGTCGTCCCCCATTTGGGCACATGCAAAATAGCCCTTTTCATCGGTAAAATCTGTAAGCGCAGATTTAAAAGTCTCATAGCCCGTTTTAGCCGCAGCACACCGGCAAAGGGCTATATTGTAGGAGCTTTCGGGCAACACGGTTAGAGCGAGTTCGGTAAATACCTGCGGGTCACTACAGCTCTTAAAGGCAGCCTCCCCTTTTGCGCTAATGAGTTTGGAAATTTCGTCGTTCAAATTTTGGGGCATAGCATCGGTAAGGGCCTTCTTATCAAGAAACTTTAAACCGAGAATAGAATTTACTAAGGCGATCACTGGGGAAACTAGGCTCGAATTGTTTTTGCAGTCCAAGGTGCCTAGTCGAAACCACTCGAATTCTAGGAGGCCAGCGGCGGTGCCGCGTGGTTCCGCCAAGGACAGAGTGAGATCGTATTTTTCTTGGGCCTTTTGTTCTGAATTTCGCATCGTTTTAAAAATTGAAGAGCTAGCAAAAACGGCGAGCGAAACCAAAACTGTCGCAATTATCGCTTCAACGACCGATTGGCCATTCCGATTGGGTTTCAAAGAAAGTTCCTAGTGAGATTAGATCCGCCAGTTAGCTCATAAGTATAGGTGAGAAATGTGAAAGAAATATGAAGAAATTTTCACGGTGTACGTAGCTAATTACATTGATAAATGCCGTGGCAAAGCAGAAGGCTTTAGTGCTCCTAACGACAACGGCGCACAGGGGTTTGAAGCTGAGCTTGCTTGGGTAGATCAGAATCTGTGGCGTGACATTCCACCTTCGTCGGGCCGTGACGCTAACAAAGAATTCCAGTATGCTAAAGGACAAGTTACTATGCCGCGCTTCATTCGACTCATTTTTACACTCGGGTTAATGCTTTCGGTCTACTTCCTATGGAAGGACAACGGCGTCAAATCGGCGGAGATCTCCCGATTAAACGGCTTACTCGCAAAAAAGATCCCCATCGCGAATCCCATTGCCCCCGTGGTGAACCCTCAATCCAAAGTTCCCGGGAAGAAAGAGGAGGTCGATCACTTGGTCGAAAAAATTCAGAGAGCCAAAGCCCGGGCTGCCTCTGATGACGTAGATTTTTTTGAGAAAGAGGTTCATAAAGCTCACGAATCTCTCGATCGACTCAATGAGGAGCTCCTCTCGGTTAAGGAGGAGGAGCGCGATGAGGGAACTACCACTAACGCCCAAAAGTCGGGACTAAATGTTCAGCGAAAGCGCGTTGCTCTCTTTTGGGATGAGAAGATTCATGCCGCCGCACAACTTGTACAAACCAATGAGGTTGCGCTTCGAGAAGCCCGGCGCCAACGAATGGCAGTTTCCGAAAAGCAGACTACTCTGGAACAATCTAAAGCTGACCTAAAAGCAATTCGCGATCAAAAGCGGCAGGCCTTGCTTCAAATCGAAACGACCGCCACGGAGGTTTCCGTTGAGGGGACCAAATCCGATCGATCGCTAAAGCGGGCTCAGGCCGACATAGAAGCCGATTTAAAACGGGAACGGGACAGTCTGAAGGAGACTGAGGCAAAGAAAAAAAATGCGCTACAGTCGCGCGAGGCCGCGGTTAACGAAGCTAGACAGCTAGAGGCGGAATACCAAAAAGCCATGAATGAACTTAACCACCTAAGATCAAGCTCACACTGAGCGACTGTTGGTATGATCAGAAAAGACCGCTATTTTCTCACCATCGGGACTGGTGACCTTGCAGGTGAGGTGGTAACTGTCCTTCTTCAATGGGCTAACGGGAATCTTTTTCTTCTTAAGCAGCGCGTGAAACTTCTTGATGTCTTCCACCATTAAATCGAATTCAGTTTCTACAATCCAGCCCGTCTTTCCCGATTTCTTAAAGAGTAAAAGGTGGGTTCCGCCGCGAAGCTCTAAGATCGCCATCCCCGTCGTTTCCATCACCACCCGCATGCCCAATACGTTAAAAAAAGCCGTGGCCGCCTTGACGTCTTTTACCTTACGAAAAAAATGCCCAATCCAAATGCCAGGTCGCTTTTCTTTTTTCATAACCCTATCCTTAGAGGATTCATTTAGACCCAATCGGCCCCCAAGAAAAGAAAGTATAACTGAACGGATCATTTAACCAGCCCATGCCCGCACTCCCCTTCCAGCGCACTATTATGAACTCTCAGATCGAAAGTCCGGGATTCTCAACCAGGTTAGGAAGCAGGTTACCTCTTATTCTTTGGTCATTAAAGAATCAGAGGGATACAGAGTTAGTGACGGTTTTTGGCAAACCGTGGGCTTGTTTCTACCGTTTAAGTTGATTAGCGCGTCCAAGTTTTGCGGCCGATTCACTCTTTATTCTCTCTAAACTGAAAAGAGTTGATCCGATAACGCATTGAGTTATATGGTGTCGCCTAATTACCTCGAGGGCGAAATCGATGAAACAACGGTCATTTCAATGGGTAGTCCTGGGAAAGCTTACCTTGGCCTTATTGCTAGGAAGTTTACTTCTCGCAAAAACATCGAGTGCCTCCGAGAAACCCCGACACTTTTGTGCTGCCATTCAGGGCAACGGGGATGCGATTTTCGCCCATTTTCACTCCCTGGCCCGAATCATTAGTTCTTATGGAATGGTTGATGCCGCTGCGGGTTCAAGTTCTGGCAGCATCACGATGTTTTTGCTCGAAAGCATGCTGATGAACCCGGCCGTAAAAGACTGTAAAAACTGCAGCGCCGACGAAAAGGCACAACGAGTCTCTCTGATGCTCAAGTCTCTGGTCGGTTTTTTTGATTTAAGTCCTGGTCGAAAAGAAGCCAACGCGCTCTACGATTTTGTTGCCCTATTAAAAGATGTCGAAAAGAATGGTTTTAGTCCTCAAGCCGGACGAAAAATACCTGAACAGTTGGATGAAACCGATTACCGCCATTTCGAAGAACTATTTGGGGCTCTCGCCAACCCCCGTTTTGAAAAGCTCTTCCGCCAATCCCCTAATCCCTCCTACCATTTTAATGACTATAAACAGGCGCTAGGAATGGGCGCTTTTAAAGTAGATAGCCCACTCGTCTTTTTACGACCTTTTCCGGTCACTTTTGAAGGAATCGCCACCGTAATGGGCTGGATCGGTAACTTCTACGCCGCACGCCGCTACGACAACCAAAAAAATTGGGAGGCATTCTTTGACACCTGCAAACCTGAAACGCTCAAGGAAAAGACCTGGGGACAGATTGCCTATAGTAACTACACTCCTAAAGATGTGACTGGATTTATAAAATCAGGCGTCCGAACGAAGACTGCGTGCCAAACAAAGTTCGATGCCTTGATGGGTGATTATCGGGATAAAGACAAGTCCGCAGACCCCTCCGATCGGGTGGATGAAAAAGTGGGAGCCCTTCTCCCCACATTTCCCATCACTGGTCTGGTCATTGGAGCGGGCGTACAAAAGCTAAAAGACGCCAAAAAAGCCTATTGGAATGCTGAAAAAAATATCACTCTTGGGCTCGACTACGAGAAAGAATACCGAGTCGGATACTTTGGAACCCAGGGTGCGCTTAATGCGATCCAGAAGAATGTGGACCTCCAAAAGAAAAGCGGTGAGCTTGACACCAAGACGAGTAAATTCTTTCCGCTTCCCCACTACACATGGAGAGACGTGTTTCACACCTCCCCGGCAGAACCCTCGATCTCAGAGGCGATAGAACTCAAAGAGAATGAAATCATGTCGGTGGGTGGCTGGGCAGATCCTTTTCCTGCAACCATTCTGAGTTTAGCCGGCTGTGAAAATACGTTTTTCATCACCGCCGAACGTAAGAACTTCAAACTGGTTGACGACGTAAATGGCCTTTTGGGGGGGACCGGACCGGAATATCTTGAAACCGGGTTAGCTCGCGGTCTCAAGGACGCCGATGCCGTTTGGTGCACCAATTGGAACGACTTTAGTGACTACCTCAAGCCTGAAAACGTCTATGGCCTATCGGAATCGACGTTTGCGGCAGGCTTTGAGTCGGACAAACCGTTCTTTTTGCATCGCGCCTTTGCCAAACCAGCAAGGGTGAAACGCTACGGATGTAACCAACTAAACTAACCCTCAAAAGGGGTCAGTCGCCTTTTAAGGAGGCTTCCGTGTTCACCATTACCGTGATCATACGAAAAAAACCGGAAGTGTCTGAAACGGAATTCCGAAGAGTTTGGAAAGACGTTTACGGGCCCATGTACCGGAAGATGCCTCAGGTAAAATCGTACGTTCAGTACCACCTTACCGATAGGCGTAAAGACAACACTGAAGACCCTATCGATGGTATCGCTATTATGAGTTTTGATTCCGAGACCGCTATGAAAGAGGCCTGGGCTTTGCCAATCTATAAAGAGGCCGCCGTAATTCGAGAGAGCATCATGCGATCCACAGCCGTTGGTGTGCACGTCACCTCGGTGGACGAGATCGTGCACATCATCTGACCCCCCTTAACAGGGGTCAATCGCCTTTCAGGGCACGTGAGGCAGGTTCTAAAAGTCGCCCGTTTCAAAAGCGTAGGCTTTTGAGTAGTAGGCGTTCCATTCCTTCACTTCCCGATCTCCGGGAACCGCCTGTGATAACAAATTTAATTCAGCTAGCGCTTTTTCCATTTCAGAATTGTTCAGATTCAGGTCCCAGAGCCTCCATCGATAATCAAGCTTCTGGGGCGCTAGAGCGGCTGCCTGCTCAAACATTTCCAACGCCTTAGTCACCCAGTTAATTTCAAAGAGATAGAGTTCTCCGAGCTGGGCAAACCAAATAGGATTCTTGGAATCGCTTTGGATCTTTCTCTCTAAGTCCCGTACGGTGGGCACCAACGGATAGGGATAAGAAGCGGGCTTTGGAGTACGAACCCGATCCCGGTACAACGGCTTTACAGCGTTTGGTTGACCCATCGTGATAAGAAAAGGGAGCAACGAAAGATCACTATATTTTGGAAAAACATTATTTTCCGTTTCAAACCGATGAAAGTAACTCCAGCTTTTTTGTTCATCGACATACCAATCCCCTTGGCTAGAGCGCCGTAAAACAATGGGGAGATTGGCAATGCCGGGACGAAATACCGCCACACCCAGATCGTTCACCGCGTGAAATTTATAAGGCATCGCTTTCCGGTAATAACTTAACACACGACGCTGCTGAGCCGCATTGCGTGGAACGACAGCACGAAAGACTTGGCTCCCTTGGTTCAGCAAAGGAAGCTGTGGTTCGCCCAAACCTAATTCCAATGACCCTAAATAGAGTTCAATCACCTTGTCCGGATCTGAGGAAGGGCCGAACGTTTCTAACTCAGCAATAGGAAGGCGCTCAATAGCCTGGACAAAATCTTTTACTGTCTTTCGGTACCCTGGCGTCTGGGCTCCGGCTCCGCCCGAGAGAAAAGCCGGCTGGATTGTGTTTTTCACTCGGTCTCTATGTATTTTCCTCAAAAGCGTCTCTGAGGCCTAAGTACATTTTTATCAATGACACCGAAAATCATAGGCACGATCTCGCATTGAAAATGAGTCTGAAGCTTGCCGAAACCCGCTCGGGCTTTGAAAATGCGTTGATCCTTCTAAAGCACCTTCCCGAAAGTTCAAGCTTGGCTGACACCGCGAATAGTCTCTTTCAGCGTTGGAGAGTTGGCGAAAGTAGGGGGGGAAGGGGCTGCTTTTCGTCTACATCGAGAAGGAGAACCTTTTGCGGATTGAAGTCTCTTACCTTCTCGAGGGAATTTTCCCCGACGTAGTCTGTCGGGAAATGGAAGAGGCCGCTAAAACATTTATGCTTTCCGAGGTCCCACAAGATTTTCTTTCAGAACTGTTAATCACCATGAATATTCGAGGGCAGGACAATAAACAGGAACTAGTGGGAACTTTCGGTGCTCCTTCTTGGCTCCGGCTAATGCGATGCCAAATAGAAGAGTTTTGTATTTCGGATTAAGTTTTTTCATGAATTCATTTTGCGTGGCATTTACTGCGTACAAACTCGGTTGGGATTGTCACAATAACTGCCAAGGACCTCGTGCTTTGCCCCATCCGCAGAGTAATAGACTAAGAACGGAGGTTTCCCCACAGCCGTCATGCTTAAGCCAAAAACAGTCTTCACATCATCATTGCTACGAAACACGAGAATAGGAGAGGCGTTCTTTCCCTCCATACGCCCTAACCCAAAATTGCGAACCGACCCATCGGAAACAAGCAGGAAAGGATACCCATTTTCGTGTACACCAATCTGAACGGTCGCTGATTTTTCCTGGCGGGTCAAAAACAGTCCAGTAAAATCATTAGGGCCCACCGCTAGCTGAATAGCAGGATGGCCAGTCGGCCCCAGGATTTTTAGTTCTCGCCCTTTTAGCGCGGCCACTTTTTGCCGCTGGGTAAAATTTTTTCGATCAGGGGCGGGTAAAAAGGGGGCGGCAATACCCTCGCCTCTAGGCCCCTCGACTCCGGGAGTGACAATAGAAGGCTCCTGTAAAACGGAAACAGTTTGATGCCGCGTGCGTGATAGATTTTTTTGAGCGACATAAATCCCTACGATCGCGGCAAGCAAAAATATGGCCCACTCTTTTTTTTTAAGTTTAAACACTAGTAGTTTCCAAACACCGTGTTTTTTGTGCCTTTAGTGTCGTAAAAGACAAGGAAAGGGTTAGCCTGTTGGGTAGCATTGAGTCCCATGATAATTCGATCCTGTCCGCCAGACTTCATCACGAGGACCGGGGCCTTTCCATTTCCGACCGTGCGGAAGATCTGAACCGCTAGTTGGTTTTCGTCGTTCAAAACGATGAAGGGAGAGTCGTCTTCATAAAGGCCCAGGTTCAATCGCACTTTCCCATTTTTATCAAAGAACCAAATAGCAGGGTCGCCGGAGGCCGTGGAAGCCATCAAGATCCTTCGTTGCCCGTTGGCATCGGTTAGCTCAAGGGATTTTGTGGAAAGACTGCCGGATGAGGGGTTTTCAGCAACCGCTTCAGTAATTGCTCTGGTGAAAAAGGTGCCGACGCAGTGCCCAAAGACCATTCCAATTGCAGCCAAGAGAAATGTTTTCACGAAAAAATTTTAGCACATAAAGGCGCCGCTGTTTGGCTGATGCCTGAAAAGGCGACTGACCCCTTTTCAAGCGAATGCCCTAATTAGCTACGTCATTGACCTTTTTCTGAAACTAAATGACCGTAGTGGTTATAAGAGCCACTGATGAACACTCATTCCCACGACCAAAGTCATTCCCCCACCAAAAGCCCTCGTCTGGGTCTCGCCCTGGCAGCCACCGTGGCCTTTGCCGTGCTCGAAGCCGTGGCAGGCTTCTCGAGCAATAGTCTCGCGCTGCTGTCAGACGCCGGACATAATTTCGGAGATGCATTTGCTTTGGGACTTTCGTGGATTGCCATACGGATGGCGCAGCGGCCGAGTAATTCAAACCGGACATTTGGTTACCACCGCGTAGGCATTCTGGTGGCTTTGGTGAACGCCGTCAGCTTAGTCGTCATCGCATTATTGATCTTTTGGGAAGCCTACCAACGGCTCAAAGCCCCGCAAGCCATTCACGACCAATCTATCATCTGGCTGGCCATTTTGTCCTTCTTGGTAAACGGCGCCATCACGCTGGGACTAAAATCCCATGCGGAACACGATCTCAATTTGAAGAGCGCCTACTGGCATATGTTGGGGGACGCCCTTTCCGCTGTAGGAATTGTGCTTGCCGGTATCTTGATTTACTTCACGAAGATTGCC
>JAYVQZ010000205.1:0-8425 GCA_043776735.1 Deltaproteobacteria bacterium
TAAGGCAAACGTTCCCCCATTCACCAATCCCCGACGAACCTCGCTAAAGAAGCGGGCCTGCGGCCTAAAGTAGGTCATGACGATCGCGTCGTACTTCATTAGGGGCATCAGGAAGAAATCTAAATTCTGGGTCTTGGCCGAGATAGTGACCCCCTTCTCTTTGGCCAACTCATTCGCCCGTTCTATGGCCTTGGCGCAGCCATCCGTGCCTTCTACATCAAACCCCTGGCTTGCTAGGTAGACGGCGTTTCGCCCCTCTCCTATGGCAATATCGAGCGTTCGGCCCTTCTTAAGCACGCTTGCATGAGTTTTTAAAAGGGATACCGGCTCTTTGCCAAATAAGTAGCCTGTGGTGGCCCCGTATCTGGCGGCCCAAATCTCTTGGGAGGTCTTCTTATTGGGATCTACGTCGGGATATTTCTCATCAAACATGCCCCTATCTTAAGATCACAGTAGGCGAGCCATCAAGCACACGATGAGAAAAGACACTCCCGCCGTAACCACAGCCAGAAGCTCAGAGGAAAAGGTACCCAAAGGGCGTGGGCGAGAGGGTTGTTGGTTCATAACCGCTTTCTAAGCAATATTGATGCCCTAGTTTCCCGCACAACCTGCTCCTTTTTCTGGTTCCCTTACGGAACCTGGTCTCAAAGTGGGACTGTGAGCAAGCCTGAAATTCCTATCGCCAAGTTAAGGAGTCGGCTTCGGTTTATTCGGATCCGGGGTTCCTAGATCGGCGACAATTTTCTTACAGCTAGCTGCCGCGGTTTGGGGGCCCGAAAGGCGACTTAGGCTTTCAGCCGCAGCACTACTAAAGATTGATTGGTCCCGGACAACGTGATGATGAAAGTTCGCCTCAACTGACGTGATCACGTTATCAATCGACTTACTAAATCGATTGGCCAGCGGGACAATCTCCTGCCCTCCATCTCGTTTTAACCAATGAACACGCCCTTGGCCGGCTAGCTGTGAATCTGGAGTCGCCAGTTCAGCAAGCGAGACAGCGTCCGAACGCAGACGGCTTCGTCCAGAAACCAGCTCCCCGGAGCTCCAGTCATCGGCGATTACCAAACCTAAGGGAGAGATGGTCACTAAATCTACGGCTTTATTGGGGTCAACGGGCGCTTCGGTTTTGGACATTGCCCAGGCAAAGATACGGCTCCAATTCAACCAATAGTTGCTGGCAGAACGGATGGCGGGATACTTGCCCGCCAGCGCTTCTAGTTTGGTAAAAGCAACCGCTCCATTGCCCACTTCGCCCGAGGTTTTGGCCACTAAAGACCCCCCAAATTCGTTGGAAGAGAAGACAAACACATTTTTCCCACTTGCGGCGATCCGCTCTAGCCCTTCGATGACCTCTTCTTTATTCGGCAGCCAGTTTCGCGACAGAACCATTGTTTTTCCATCCGGGGAAAACCGTCCTCCGCCCATCACAAAAAGGCTACTGACCGCTGAAGCCAAACCAGGAGATTTTTTTACTTCACGGAAAAAATCGATCCCATCCCCAAGCAACATCATATCTAATGTCGTGTGATCCAATTTGGCATTTTGGGCGGCTCGCAAGAGAAGCGCTGAGGCATCCAAATGAAACCGATCGGCTGCAGGACTTAAATTTGCGAAGGCGAGAAGTCCTTGCTCCTGTTTATAGAGAGCCAATTCCCCTTTAAAGTTGGAAATCGAGTCCACTTCACCAGGTTGACAATGATACCCGGCGGCCACCGGAATTTCCGTCTCACCCAGGTCTGCCAAAAAACTACGGACCGCGCGGCTCACTGTTTCAGTCTCAAAGCCTTCTACAATACCCCCCCCTCGGGAGAGGGCTTCTCTTCCATTTTCTGTCGCAAGCACCCTAAGTAGAGCAAACCAATCATCCGGTGAGTTTTTGAACACCACCACCAGCCCGCGCCTCGTTCCATCGTGGGTTGGGTTAACGACGGTGCCAGGCAGATGGGAACTCGGGTGTGGGGGCACGATAAGGGTTCCCGCCATGCTTGGCGCACTAAACGCTTCGATTGGTTTGTACAGATTGGCGTGCTGCACGAGAGGTCGACTCACCTTGGCAGCTTTGGCGATGCTGTCGTAGGTGGTCTTTTCGATGCCTATAGTGGCGTAGTTTCGGATGGCTGCCTCTAAAAGTCCGATGATCCGACGCTGCGAGCGCGTTGGAACAAACTCAAAGAGGTTCGAATAGATGGAAAAGTTCTTAGGACCTATGGGGTTGGTCGCGGCCGCATTGGCTAGTAGTAAACACGATCTTGGAGGCGGGGGCGAGCCCAAGTGGTTAGAAGAGGAAAAAGTGAGCCCCAAGATTGGCGATAAGTACGCTTTGGTAGGGAAAGAGGTACAGCAGTTCAAAAGTAATCAGGGTATGCCCCAAAGGAAAGCCCAACATAATTCCGGTCATGGCAAAGGTGCCCCGCAACAATTGCGGCTTATCAATGGAGCCGTCGATTGGTCCGGCTTGAACGGCTCTCACCTTGACGCCCACCACCGGGCCAATCGTAATTGCCGGACTTTCGTTATGAAACTCAAACCGGTACCGCAGGCTGAGCGAGGGGTAGATGTCCCACTCAAAACCGAGGTCCACCACATGATTGCGGCCAAAGTACTGGCCAGCCCCCAATGCCCCCCCCACCCCTGAATCTGCAGTAATCCCAGAGCCTCTTAAACGAGGAGAAATTAGGCTGACTCCGGCTCTTAGATAAGACTGGTTTAAAAAACCCAGGGTGGTCTTTTGAACCAGCAACCGGTACTGCTCTTGGAGCACGTCGAGTTGCGCCTGCATCTCTTCAAGCATTTCGGCCAATTCGGAATCTTTTGCCTTTAGCTCGGCGGCTATTTGAGGCGATAATGAGTTCTTTGAGCGCGATTCGCGTGCGAACCCAACTGAAACCGACATGAAGCACAATACTCCGCAGATAACTGCCTGGCTCACTCTTGGGCTTCTCTTTGGACTGACCGCCACCGCTATTGCCATAAAATGCCCGAACGCTCTTTCTGATATTGATAGGGAACAAAAAGCTCACGATGAGCTATTGAAACTTCTCGAAGAGATGACTCGGGAATTTGAGGGAGTCCTTCAAAAAGATTTTCAATTGATGTCTGAAGGCTCCAGGGACTCCTCACACAGGGGAACGGCCGTAAAGCTTGCCCATTCCAAAAACCGCCTAAATAAAAAAATCGATGACGCTGAAAAAAAGATCAATGAAATGACGATTAATTTTTGTAAGTACTGCGCCCCCGATAAAAAAGCGACCGCACAATTAACTAAGTTTTGCGAATTCTGTGAGGACGCCTCACGATGTCCTGAAGACCGTGAGTAGGAAAACGATTCCCTAAATGAGTCTAAACCTCAGCGCTCATCGGCAGTGCGCGAATAAAGACGGTTCGCTCTAAGAGTGTCGAGCATCTCGTTAAACAGATCCGCCACCTCTTGAAACTCGTCCCCTTTTCGGAGTTTTAGTTTCGAATCCTTGCCTTCCACAATCTCGGCCATCGTGCGTTTCATGGCATAGACCGCCCCGCCCACACGATGGGAGAAAAACACGCCCAAAACCGCTACACCCAAAAGATGAAGAGTAAAAACCGAGACCAGAACTCCCACAAGAACTCGCAGTTCTCGGTAAAGGACATTGGTAACATCCGGCTCAAGGCCAGCATACTTGACTAAAATACGGTAATTTTCCCCTAAGAAGTAATAGAGGATGGCGCAGATTAACGCCATTTGTACAAAGGACCCAAGCACCAAAATTCGAATGAAACGAAACTGGAACTTCGGTTCTGGGATGAAATTTGTGGTTTTTCGGCGGTTCTGGTTCTGCATTCTTATAATTGTACCGAGGTTTTTTGGGGTCTGCGTAAGAATTTAAGGTGCTTTGGCTTGAAATCCAGTGCCCGACCAGCGTAAATTCCCGCCATGGTTACTATCGGAATGAATTATCAGGTACTTCCCGGCAAAGAACAGGTCTTCGAGCGTGCGTTTAGCTCAGTGTTGGACGTCATGAAAGACTCACCGGGTCACACTAAGTCTTTTTTATATAAAGACGTTTCTAATGCGCAGAGCTATCTCATCGTTTCTGAGTGGAACGAAGAGCCGGCTTTTACCGCATTCATTAAGTCAGAGGCTTTTTCCAAAGTGACGAACTGGGGAAAAGAACAGATTCTGTCGGGCCGGCCTCAGCATCAGGTCTACCGTAATCAGTAAACTAGCCTCTCACAATAGGCGTGTAACACAGCAATGAAATTTCTTTGCCTTCAAGCCAGCTCCATTTGGGAACGGTACGGAGGAATAGAGTCCTACCTCCATGACTTCCTTTCCTTGGCTACTCAAGCCTTCGGGAAAGGATCTTGTCACACGGTGACTCTCACTGGTCGCCCCATCCAACCAGAGGCAACCTATCCAGTGGTTACCGCGCAAAAGTACCTTCCCGGAGTTTTGAAAAAAATCGAAAACCGGTTCTCCTTAAATCTTCTGGCCAAGGCCCTGTCCCTAACCAAAAAGAATCAGCCTGAGTTTATTCTCTGCGGGCACGTTTCTTTGGGGCCCCTCGCCCGTCTGCTGGCGGCAAAACTTAAAGTTCCCGTAGTGACCGTGATCTACGGGATAGAAGCCTGGGGAAACCTTTTGCCGCAGGATGAATGGGCCTTAAAAAAGTCAGATCAAATTATTTCTATCAGTGAATGGACCAAAAGCCGGCTTGTGGCCCGGGGATACTCTCCAGACCAGATCTCGGTGGTTTGCCCCACGCTTCCTGAGTCAGCAAAAAATTGGCCCGTGCGCAAACTCGACGCGGTTGGCGCAAAACCGCTGACGCTTCTCACTGTCGCTAGATTAGATTCTTCTGAGAGGTACAAAGGGCACGATCACGTCTTGCAGGCCTTATCACGGGCACGAAAGCAGAAACCAGCATTTCGGGTGCGCTATGTGATTCAAGGAGAAGGTTCCGATCAGGCCTACCTCGAAAATATTGTCCGCACAGAAAAACTTGAAGACATGGTCCAATTTCTTCCTGCCATGACTAGTCGAGAAAATCTGGGGTCGCTGTATAGTGAAGCCGATATCTTAGTCATGCCCTCACGGTTTGGTTTTTGGGACAACCGCTGGCGCGGCGAAGGCTTTGGCATTGTCTATGTGGAGGCAGCCGCCTGCGAGGTGCCGTCAATCGCTTATGCGTGTGGCGGCGCAACCGACGTAATTATTCCGGATAAAACCGGTTGGCTCGTCCATCCCGACCATATTCTAGGACTCACCCAACGATTTATTGAATTGAATGCAAAAAGAGAACTCATCACGAAAATGGGTAAGGCCGCCCGCGTTCATGTGGAAGCGAAATTCTCTAGGGCCGCAATGAAGACGGCAATAGTGAAGGCGCTTAGTTAGTCGCTGTTAGCCTAACATCTATAGGGCCGCTGCCTGGATAACGTATTGCGCCATTTGGATAAACGCCAGACCAGTTATAAATAAATATTTTACTCACCGTCTAAACGGAAAATACCGAAAAGAGTTTACGTGAAGCAAGCGATTTGTGTGGTCATTTAAATTGGTATAAATTTTTGCCCACAGGACCTTCTCCGTCCTGATGTGCAGTTTTGGAGTTATCGACACGATATGGAAAAATCGATAAAAGCGTTAGAAGAGAGTCTTGCCATTTTGACGAAGAGCGTACCGACCGATGCTATGCCAAAGTTAAAACTAGCCGTTGACAGGCTAGCAGATTTTTCAAAGACTTTTTCCGCCCAAGTCGTGGAACTACACAATTTTTTTACGATGTCTCTTGATCTTCTTTGTGTTGCCGGCACCGATGGTATGTTCAAAAAACTGAACCCTGCGTTTTCAAAGGTTCTTGGTTATAGCGCTGACGAATTACTATCTCAGCCCTTCCTTGACTTTGTTCACCCCGACGACCTCGCAGCAACCGTAAAAGAGGTAGAAAAGCTATCGTCTGGCGCGTCAACGATTGGATTTGAAAACAGGTATAGAACTAAAGATGGCAGTTACAGGCTGTTTTCCTGGACGTCGGTTCCAGACACAAAGACCGGATTACTTTACGCCACCGCTCGTGACATCACCGAGCAGAGAAAACGCGAAGTAGAACACGACCAAATATTTGCGGTAGTTAACGAGGCCGCTCTAATCGCAAGAAAAGATACCAAGGGAAATATAATTGAGGTAAACGACCAGTTTTGCAAAATAAGCGGTTATTCACGCCAAGAGTTAATTGGAAAAAATCACAGCATCCTAAACCACTGCGCCCAGGGAACCGGGCTTTCACTAGAGATTTGGGACACGATAAGCAGCGGGAGAATGTGGCGCGGAGACATTAAAAACACAGCCAAAGATGGTTCGTTGTATTGGGTAAGAACCGTTATTAGTCCCATAAAAGACTTCCAGAACAAAATCATCTCCTACCTATCCGTTCGCTTTGATATTACGCTTGAGAAAGCCGCCGAGGAAGAAAACCGATTTATACTTGATTGTCTTGGGCTTGGAATCTGGAAATTTAATCCCACCACTCAGGAATTACACTGGGACAATTCCATGTACCGGCTTTACGATTTAAACCCAGCCGATTTTAGCGGCCATTATAACGCTTGGGAAAGTTCGCTTACTTTAGAAGGGAAAACGAAGGCAGTCGACGAACTTGGTAAAGCCCTGAGAGGGGAAAAGGAGTTTGATACCATCTTTGAAATTCAAACCAAAGTCGGCAAAAGGAGTATTGGTGCCAGGGGTAAGGTCATCCGGGATGCTGCAGGAGCCCCGCAGTTGATGTACGGTGTGAACTGGGATGTGACCAACGCAAAATTAACTGAAGACAAGTTGATAGAAAAAGAGCAACTTCTTTCTACCATCCTCGATACTTTACCCGTTGCCGTTTTTGCAAAAGATATACAACAGGACTTTCAGTGGGTCCTTTGGAATAAATATGCTGAAGAACTTTTTGGCCTTAAAGCCAAGGATTGCCTAGGCAAATCCGATTTCGATTTTTTTCCAATAGAACAGGCCCGATTCTTTTTGCAAAAAGATATTGAAGCAAGTCAGTCAAAAACAGTGCTAGACATCCCCGAAGAACCAGCCAGTACTAAAAACGGTTATGTTACTCTTCATACAAAAAAGACTGTGATCAGAGATGAGAAAGGAAGTCCGAAAATACTTCTAGGCATTTGCGAAAACATATCCCCACAAAAGGAAGCGCAGAAGCAGCTCATTCATTCCGCTAAGATGTCTTCATTGGGTGAGATGGCCGCTGGAGTGGCCCACGAAATCAATAATCCATTGGCAATCATTCATGGAAAAGCCCGGCGGCTGCTGAAAGTTCTAGCCAACGGCAAAGTCGACGCAAAAGAGATCCAGGAGGATCTCCAGAAGATTGAAATGACAAGTGACAGGATCACTAAAATAGTTAAAGGACTTCGCTCTTTTTCGCGTAACGCCGAGAAAGATCCGATGGAAAAGATACTGCTCAATCAAGTGATCGACGATACGATGGCGTTTTGCAAAGAGCGCTTTAAAAACCACGGAGTCGAGCTTAGAATTAACTTAGAAAGCGACCTAATTGTGGAATGCAGCCCACCCCAATTAGGTCAGGTTCTTTTAAATTTATTAAATAACGCCCATGATGCGATTGAAAATCTTCCTGAAAAATGGGTGGAGTTAACATGTTGCACCAAAGGCGATTGGGTCGAAATTGGTGTTACCGACAGTGGTCCTGGCATTCCAGAAGCAATAGCGGATCGCATGATGGAGCCGTTTTTTACTACGAAGGAAGTGGGCAAAGGCACTGGCTTGGGATTAAGCCTCTCAAAAGGCATTATAGAAGATCACCATGGAAAACTTAGTTTAGATCGACGGGCGACCAACACCCGTTTCGTGATTGAATTGCCCGCTTTTAGCCAATCTCAGATGGAGAAAAAAGCCGCATGATCTCTCTGGTGGGAAAGAAAATCCTTATCGTTGATGACGAGAAGCTATTGCGTGAAGTCTTAAGGGATGGGTTTGTTGATTGCGGGGCAAACGTCGCTGAAGCAGAGAATGGCAATCGAGCGTTAGAAATGTTGAAAAAAGAACGTTTTGACGCCGTTATCTCCGATGTAAAAATGCCCGGTGGCGACGGCATATTTTTAATGGGAAAAATTAAAGAACAGGGTGGAGACAAGCCCAAGTGCTTTTTGTGCTCCGGATTTGACTTTAATTCCGAACAAATTCGGGCGATGGGCGTTGTGAAAGTCTTCAGTAAGCCATTCAACGAACAGGAAATCCTTGAAATTGTCAGTGATTCATTAAAATCAAAGCCTACTTCTGCCGGTTAGTGCAACCCTATAGCTTCATCCTCAAATCAAATCATATTGCTCGTGCGGCGAAAGCCATACAGGGGCAATGCCAGCTTAGTTCGCATCGCACCCCATTACGTGGTTAGTCCCGGAAACGTCG
>JAYVQZ010000206.1:0-8409 GCA_043776735.1 Deltaproteobacteria bacterium
TAGCCAAGCGTCCCAAGCGGACTCTGATAGAAAAAGAGGCAAGCGGTTATGTCCATTCTCTCGAATAAAATCACTGGGCTCATCAGTGAGAATGGTAAAAGAGACTATGACTTCCCCCGTAGTCTTTGACGTCCAATTTTCCCAAATTCCAGCTGCCATGAGGATGGATTCTTTTTTGGGAGCAAACCGAACCATATTTCCTGCCAACGGCCCCCGATATGCGGATTCAAAAAAATCAGAAATTGGAACCAAACAGGGACGCTTTTGAAAAGCATCCCTCCACGTTGGCTTTTCAAAAATAAAAATATCTTTTTGGAGTTTGTCATCAAAAGTGGAAAGCCTGGCGTTGTGGGTGGCAAACTTTACTTTTGGCTCTTTTGACCAAGCAGGGAGGAGCGAGAATTTCATCAGCTGCAAAATCCGATTTTTCTCTAATTTAGTTAGTATCGGCGCCGATTGATGGGGAAGGATACGGGTGTGCCCCGTGAAGGCCTTGCCCTCTTGAAACTCTGCCTGAAATGCTTTTTCTAACTCCTTGGGACCAGGCTCAACGGTATATTGCGCGCACATGGTTAAACTCCTCTTTTTTCTCCCCAAATTATTTTATGGAGTTGGAGCTGAAGGGTAAAGGGGAGACCACAATTGAGCACCCAATCAGCCAGATCTTTGGGGTCTACTTTTCCCGCTACGGGAGAAATAAGAACCGTGCACTTTGAAAAAAGAGCCTTATCTTGGCAGAGTTTCACGGTCCATTCAAAATCTGCAGGCGAAGAAACTACAAATTTTATCTGGTCCTTTGAAGAAACCAAATCGAGGTTTTCCCAAATCATCGCATTGGTTTCACCGCTCTGGGGGCATTTGATATCGAGAACTTTGACCACTGCCGTGGGTACGTCCTGGATAGAAAATCCGCCGCCGGTCTCAACCGAGACCGTATAGCCAAGCGCTATCAGCCCGCGCATTAAGAGAAAACTGCCTTGTTGCCCCAGTGGTTCTCCCCCGGTGAGACAAACATACTTCGTAGGATATTGCTTAATCTCGGCGAGAATGTCGG
Source organism: Deltaproteobacteria bacterium (assembly GCA_043776735.1). Taxonomy (GTDB): domain Bacteria; phylum Bdellovibrionota; class FAC87; order UBA2466; family UBA2466; genus JBGSST01. The sequence continues at coordinate 1,055 of JAYVQZ010000206.1, forward strand.
AGACGTCACGTACCTTGCCGTCCCAAAACGCATAGCGCGTGTCGCAGTAGGTACAACGTAAGTTGCAGGTTGCCGTACGGATAAAAATCGTAGGCTTTCCGACAAACAGGCTTTCCCCCTGAATGGAAAAGAAGATCTCGTTTAGCTTTAGGCGGGAAGCCATAGGCGCTGTATTAATTGTAGTACTAAAGGGAGGCCTGTTGCCGAACGAGTGCTCGCTGGAGCTTAAGTTGATACTTGCGGTAGTGCTCATCGGATAATGTATGTGCCAAAGCCTCTTCGGCTTTTTTCTGAGCAGCCACAGCGCGATTTTTATCGATATCTCCCGCTGCCTCGCACGTCTCAGCCAAGATAGTCACTTTGTCTTTGCTGATTTCAGCAAAACCGTAACTAATGACGAATTCGCGCGTTGTTCCGTCGCCCACCAGCTTTAGCACCCCGGTGCCCAACAAAGTAAGCAAGTCGGCATGGCCCGGAAGGACCATAAGCTCGCCTTTGCATGAGGGGATCACAAGGCTTACCACTGTGGCACCTTCGATTACCCGCTTAGAAGGGGTGACGATATCGACCGTCATTACGCATGACCTCGAAGTTTAGCGGCTTTTTCCACAGCCTCTTCAATGGTTCCCACCATATAGAAAGCCTGTTCTGGAATTTCGTCGTGCTTTCCGTCGAGAATCTCTTTAAAGCCACGGACCGTATCAGCCACTTCCACGTACTTTCCTGGATTTCCTGTGAACTGCTCGGCCACAAAGAAAGGCTGCGACAGAAAGCGCTCTAATTTACGTGCACGCGATACGGTCAATCTGTCCTCTTCGGAAAGTTCGTCCATACCCAGGATGGCGATGATGTCCTGAAGATCTTTATAACGCTGCAATATTTTTTGTACGTCTCGGGCTACTTTGTAGTGTTCCTCACCTACAACTTCAGGAGCCAACAGCCGCGAGGTTGAGGCCAAAGGATCCACGGCTGGATAAATTCCCTTTTCAGAAATCGCACGAGACAAGTTGGTCGTCGCATCCAAATGCGCAAACGCCGTTGCAGGTGCCGGATCGGTGTAATCGTCGGCAGGGACATAAATCGCCTGTACCGAAGTGATCGAGCCCTTCTTGGTCGAAGTGATTCGCTCTTGGAGCTGGCCCATCTCAGTGGCCAACGTAGGTTGGTAACCCACGGCAGAAGGAATACGTCCCAACAATGCGGAAACTTCCGAACCGGCCTGAGTGAAACGGAAAATATTGTCTACGAAAAGTAGAACGTCTTGGTTCTCTTCATCTCGGTAGTACTCAGCGCAGGTAAGCGCCGAAAGGGCAACACGAAGACGCGCCCCAGGCGGTTCGTTCATCTGGCCGAAAACTAGACAGGTTTTGTCGATAACTTTGGACTCTTTCATCTCCACCCAAAGATCGTTACCTTCTCGGGTGCGTTCTCCCACACCGGCAAAGACCGAAAGGCCGCCGTGCTGGTTAGCGATGTTGTTAATTAGCTCCATGATCAAAACGGTTTTGCCTACACCAGCGCCGCCGAACAGGCCAATCTTTCCGCCCTTAGCGTACGGAGCCAAGAGATCCACTACCTTAATTCCGGTCACAAGTACCTGTGCGGTGTTGGACTGTTCTTCAAAGGTGGGGGCAGGGCGGTGAATGGGATAGTGCTTCTTGGCAGTGATGGGACCTGCCTGATCCACAGGCTCCCCAATCACGTTAAGAATACGTCCTAGGACTTCACGACCCACTGGCATCATGATGGGGTTGCCCGTGTCGCGAGCCTTCATGCCGCGGGTCAATCCGTCGGTAGAATCCATCGCGATACAGCGGACTACGCCATCACCGATGTGCTGTGCCACTTCGAGAGTGAGGTTGTCTTTTTCTTCCCCAAGGCTGGGGTTGGAAACTTTCAAAGCATTGTAGATGGCAGGAAGAGAGCCCGGGGTAAATGCTACGTCCACCGCGGGGCCGATCACCTGTGTAATTAATCCTGAATTGTCCATCACTACTCCTATTTCTAAACCTATTTCATCGCCTCAACGCCGCCGACAATTTCTGAGAGCTCCGTCGTGATGCTCGCCTGTCGTGCTTTGTTGTAATCCATTGTCAAAAGATCAATCATTTCCGACGCATTCTTCGTCGCATTTTCCATTGAGGTCATTCGGGATCCATGCTCGCTTGCTACCGATTCCAAGACGGCTCTAAAAAATTGCATCTTAAAATGGCGAGGAATCATTTCATTCCAAATGACTTCGGCCGACGGTTCAAAGAGACGTTCTTTAAGCTTTTCTTCTTTATTCGTCTTCCACAACGCAACAACGCCTTGGGGAACCTGGGTGTCGATCGGAACCAACCTCTCGTTGATTACGGTCTGCTGAATGGCTGACTTAAATTCGCTATAGACTAGGTAAATCGCGTCAGCTTCCCCGTTGAGAAAATGGGATAAAATCTTTTCGGCCACGGGGGAAATGATATTGTATGTGGCTTTGGCTAAGAGACCTTCGTGATTGTCACCTAATGGATAACGCTTTTTGCAAAAATCGAGAGCCTTTTTACCGACGGTATCTACAATTACTTCGATACCTGCGGCCTGCTTCTGTTTGATAAAACGAGCCGCCGACTTAAAGACATTCGCATTATAGGCGCCGCAAAGACCACGATCTCCAGCAAGCACTACAACACGGATTTTTTTCTCTTCACGTACTGCCAAAAGAGGGTGATTTACCCCTTCAACTTCAGACAAACCCAATAGGGTAGAGTAAATTCGGTATGCATAAGGCCTAGCATTAACTACAGCGTCCTGTGCTCGCCGCAGTTTTGCTGCCGCCACCATTTTCATGGCGCGTGTGATCTGCCGGGTGCTTTTTACGCTCTGAATGCGCTTTCGAATGTCTTTTAGGTTCGCCATGTCTTATTTAAGCAAACTGTTTAGCGTACTCGTCCAATGCCTTTTCGAGGTTAGGCTTGAGAACGTCATCAATGGTCTTCTTCGTTTTTATGTGAGCGAAGACATCAGGATGGCGCTGTTCCACAAACTCGTACAAGCCTTTTTCATACGCAGCCAATCGTTCCACCGGAAGCTTGTCCAGTCGGCCCGTCGTACCAGCGTAAATAATCAGAACCTGTTTTTCCACCGTAAGCGGTTGGTACTGACCTTGTTTTAGGATGTTGACCATGCGCTCACCACGAATCAGCTGATCCTGAGTGGCTTTGTCTAGGTCCGATCCGAATTGGGCAAACGCCGCCATCTCACGATACTGGGCCAAGCTCAGACGCAAAGTTCCTGCGACTTGCTTCATCGCCTTGATCTGGGCATTTCCACCCACGCGAGAAACGGAGATACCCACGTTGATCGCAGGCCGAACGCCTGAATAGAACAAGTCGGTGTCTAAGAAAATCTGTCCGTCGGTGATCGAGATCACGTTGGTAGGAATGTATGCCGAAACGTCACCCGCCTGCGTCTCAATGATTGGAAGCGCCGTTAAGCTTCCTCCGCCTTCTTCGTCACTCAGTTTTGCGGCACGTTCCAAAAGACGGCTATGAAGATAAAACACGTCACCTGGATACGCTTCGCGGCCCGGTGGTCGTCGCAACAACAGCGACAACTGACGGTAGGCCTGCGCTTGTTTGGTCAAATCGTCGTATACGATGAGGGCGTGCTTGCCACTGTCTCGGAAATACTCACCCATCGTTACGCCGGCGTAAGCCGCAATGTATTGTAAGGGGGCCTGCTCGCTCGCACTAGATGAGACAACAATCGTATAGTCCATGGCGCCGTGCTGACGGAGCTTATTTACCACCTGGGCAACCGTGGACTGCTTTTGTCCAATGGCTACGTAGATGCAAAATACGTTTTGGCCTTTTTGGTTGATGATGGCGTCGATCGCGATCGCCGTCTTACCGGTTTGACGGTCGCCAATGATCAATTCTCGCTGTCCTCGACCTACGGGAATCATGCCGTCGATGGCTTTGATTCCAGTCTGAAGAGGCTCTTTCACACCCTGACGTTTCACAATGCCGGGAGCTTTGATTTCTACGTTTCGGTAGTCTTTCGATTTGATTGGGCCCAATCCATCGATGGGCTGTCCAAGCGCATTCACTACGCGGCCAACCATCTCCATACCCACAGGCACTTGAAGAATCTTGCCCGTACGTTTTACGGTGTCGCCCTCTTTTACGCGGGTAACGTCACCGAAAGTAGCCACGCCGACTCGGTCTTGCTCAAGGTTGAGCACCACGCCGAATACTTGCCCAGGAAACTCCACCATTTCACCGGCCATGGCGTTGTCTAGTCCGTATACTGTGGCAACGCCGTCGCCTACAGTCAGCACAGTGCCGGTCTCGGCCACCTGCACATCTTTATCGAACTCTTCGATCCGCTTCCGGATCAACTGACTTATTTCATCCGCTCGTATTGGTTGCATCATGAGTGGATTCCTCCTGCAAATTCTTCGTTAAGGCGAGACAACCAACCAGCCATAGAACCTTCATATGTTTTTCCATTAGCAGTGACTTGCACCCCTGCAATGAGAGACGGTTCAACGGCGTAATTAGCCTTCACCTTTTTCTTAAGAACAGTTTCAAATTTGGTTTCTAATTTTTTTCGGCTGCCGGCATCCAGATTCAAACCGGAGGTGACGTAAATTGGGGTAATCCCCTCTTTATCGAACTTTAAATCCTCGAGGATCTGAAGCACACCGTCGATAGAATCGAGTCGTCTTTTTTCAGTCAAAACCGTGATTACACGAGCGGCTGCAGGGTTTGCTTTCGCCTTGGTGAGTAAATCTTTTAAAAGTTGGCCGCGTTGCTCTTTGGTGAGCATGGGGGACACTAAGGCACGCTTTAGTTCCGCACTCTGAGAGAGCCATCCTGAAAATTGGCGGACCTCTTCGATAACAGTTTCGAGATCTTTAGAGCCTTCCAGCACTTGGAAAAAGGCCTTCGCATAGAGTGTACCGACGCGATTAAGCTTGGCCATTGGGCAGCCCTTCCGTGAAGTCTCTTGTGAGCTTTTCTTGGTCCGCTTCAGTGACCTGAGACTTCAACGAGTCAGACGCCAACTTGATGCACTTTACAGAAATCTCTTTTTCTAGTGTCTGCTTTGCGCGCTGAGACTCATTTTCGATAATCAGCTTTGCCTCTGCAGCAATACGCAGTGACTCTTTAGCGGCCGCGTTTAACGTTTCTTCTTTGTATTTGGCCAAGAACGCGGTGGCATCCGCATGAGAACGGGCCAGCTCAGCGGCCAATTCACGGTGCTGTTTTTCTGCTTTGGCCAGTACGGCACTGGCCTCAGTAGACTCCGCCTCAGCCCCTTTTACTGCAGTCCCGATGGTTTGGGTGCGAGCAGAAAAAAGCTCGGCAATTGGTTTGCGGCCAGCAACCACAAGAATCCCCATCACAATCGCGAAATTTACAATAGGCGCGAAGAATGCCGGTTCCATATTTACGTCGGTATCCTTTGCTCTGCCTCGGAGGAGACGCCCCGAGAGGTTGACGCCGCTGCGATGACCTTGCGTCCTAAAAGACGGGTGGCAATCTGGGAGGCGTATTCTTGAACCAGGGGAGCCAGTTTTTGGCGGGCTTGGTTTACATCTTCGTTGATGGTGGCACGAGCAGTCTCAAGCTCTGAGGCCGCCGTATTTCGAGCGCAAACGAGCAATTGGCGTTCTTCTTCTGAAATTTTTTTCTTTTCGTCGTCCATCCACGAGTTGATTTTAGTTCGCTCGTCGCGCAAAGCGCCGTCGACAGTGGCTTGCAGCTCTTGAGCGCGAAGCTTCGCCTTTTCAGCCGCTTTCACCAAATCGCTGGTGCGGCTTCGGCGGAGGGCTAGCAATTTTAGATATGGCTTAAAAACCAGGCCGTTCATCAGGCCAAAGGCCACGAAGAAAAGTGCCATCTGAATCAACAGCGTAGAATCTGGAATTAATACTGGCGCGTGATCCATGAATGCCCAAGTGAAAACTGCCCGGCCATGTTGGCTTTCGGCAGCCCTAAATTTTCGACAACAACGAGAAAATGGCTGCAAATGGATTAGCAGTGGTGGGAATGGGTGTCAATAAAGGCTGCCCGCCTTTATGGGCAATAGGCGCTCAGCTTTGGCTTGGGAAAAGCGAAGGAAACTTTCGACTTGGCGTATGTGGGGCGGAGGGAAGCATCCGTGTCTTGCCTTCGAAAACGGCGCCTTCTTCGATCTGTAAAACAACACTCTGAATCAATCCTTTTACGACTGCGGGCGCTTGAATCTCAACGCGATGAGTCGCAAAAATCTCCCCTTCAAAATTACCTGAAATAATCACAACATCGGCTTCAATTTGGCCGCTAACTTTTCCGTCAGCCCCAATAACAAGAATATCAGGGGTAAAGATTTCGCCTTTGAAATGACCGTCAATACGAGCCGTCCCCTCAAATTGAAGACGACCTTCTAGAAAAGTCCCCTTTTGGAGAATGACATTGATCTCGTGAGAGACCGGCGGAAGATCGGGAACATCTTGTCTACGAAGAAACACGGGGCTCCTCTGAATTATTATTAGAGCTTACCGAAGAAGGAGGGGCTTCTAAGCCCGCCATCATCGAAGCCATGTCTGCTGCCGCCTCCGGGGTCATTCCCTCAACCTCAACAGAATCCATCGGAATTACTTTGTAAGGAGCGTCAGCCTGTTTGGCTTTCCACTTATCGACCAATCGCATTAATTCAGTGGAACTGGAGTATTGGACTTGGACCATACCTTTGTCCATTGAACCAATAATCTTAACGGGTGCCGCAAACTCGCGTTTCAAATCCTCTTCCAGCGAAGAGAGGTTTGGATTTAACGGCTTGGGTCCAGTGGACGTGTCTTTTTTACGAGAAAGCTCTTGAGCCTTACGCTCAGTGTCACGAACAGACAGCTTTTTACGGACTACGAGCTCTCTGAGCAACAGCTGATCCTCTGCCGATTCTAGGGCTAACAAGGCGCGGGCATGTCCCATGGTCAGTTTGCCGGAAGTTAGATCTTCTCGGACCACCGAGGGCAATCGCAATAAACGCATCGTGTTAGCAACGGTCGCACGATTCTTACCAACTTTGGTCGCAATCTCTTCCTGCGAAAATTGAAACTCATCCATTAGCTGCTGATAGGCGATCGCCTCTTCAATGCAGTTTAACGCTGAGCGTTGAATATTCTCAATCAACGCAAGCTGTAGCGCCATTGCGTCTTCTTGGCATTCCCTGACAATAACCGGAACCTGTTTTAGCCCCGCTCTTTGCGCGGCGCGCCACCTGCGCTCCCCGGCAATAATCTCGTAAACGCCATCGCGATGACGCACAGTGATGGGCTGCAAGATGCCAACAGACTTTACCGATTCAATCAGCTCGTCCAAATCTTCTTT
>JAYVQZ010000207.1:0-2176 GCA_043776735.1 Deltaproteobacteria bacterium
GTTGACTCCACCAATACTATTTTTAGGAACGTGGGTTTGACGAATTAAAAAGGTCCCCATATTAACAACGGAGCTTCCCGATCTTGAGATGGCGAACACGATTAAAAGTAGAACGGGGTGCGGGTAAAAAAGCAGCGCTACGGTGCCAAAAATGGCTTGCCACAAGGCGGCGCCGTAAAAAGCGACATTAAAGTCCAAACGATCGAAAAGAAATCCCGCGACGAGATAGCCGACCATACTAAAAACGCCAACCAGACTGGACACCGATCCGTATTCGGCGGCAGAGAATCCTTTGATAGCCGAAAAATAGTAAGTAATGCTGGGCGTGTTGGGTATCAGCGAAGACAGGTTCCAAAGAAACATTAAGGGAATAAAGATACGGAATATTTTTGATTCCCAAATGAAACGAATATTTTCTCCAAAATTCAGCAGCATGCCCTTGGTGAAGGATGCGTTCCTTTTCTTTTTCGTCTCCCCAATGAGCGACGAAAGGTTTTTGGTCTTTGTTACAAAATGGAGTGTGGCAGCGAAGCTGACCAGATTGACGAGAATACAGCCCCTCACCCCAAAGGCGCCCAAAAGGGCTCCCCCCATTAGTGGTCCGACTATTTGGACGAAACGAAGTGAAGACAGAAACCATGTGTTGGCGGCGCCTAAATCAGCAGGTTTTACCAGACCGGGAATCAATTGAAAGGTAGTGACCGTTTCGAACAGGATCATTAGCGTCTTAATCCCGAAGATGGCCACAAAAATGGGCCAGAAGCCCGAATGTGAAAAGACGTCATAAAAAAACAGAAAAATGAGAAAGCAAACCTGCCCAATATCGGTAACCAGCATTACCCGGCGTTTATCGAAGTGATCTGCCCAATATCCGGTCATTGGGGCCATTAGCGAATAAGGGAGCATTAATGCCGCCGTGGTAAGCGATAGGGCCATGGCCGAGTGAGTTCTGCCCCAGACATAGAGTGGCATCGAAAGATCGAAGATACTGGTGCCCAACATTGAAATGGTGGAGGCCGTGATGAAACCACGGAAAACAGGGTTCCTTTTTAAAAGCTGAACGGAGTTTGGGCGGTTCATGGGGGGATCCCCATCATACCGCAGCCTTGGAGCATTTACTTTGAAATCCTTGTTGTATACGTTGGCAAAATGACTGACCTCCAGCACCCCCTTTCCGCGATCGAGCTCTCGCGTATGAGTGGTGCGGCGGTGGCAGGTAACCCAGACGTTATAGTTTCTAGGCTTGGTGCGTTAACCGAGCTTTCGGCTGGTGTGCTCTCTTTTTTTACTGACCGTACGATGGCCCACACGGTAGCAAGTTCTCAAGGGGGAGTTGTCTTTTGCGAACCTTCCATGGCGCCTCAAAACAGCGCCGTCACCTTTCTTTTGGTCAAAGAGCCTAAGCTAGCCTTTTCTAAGTTTGCCGCTGAGTTCGGGATGCAAATCTCCGACAAGGGGCTTTCCCCCTTAGCGCAGATTTCCTCCTCAGCTCAATTGGACCCCTCGGTCACCGTAGGGCCCTTTGCCGTGATCGGGTCGGGGGTTCGGATCGGCAAAAACACCAAAATTGCTGCCCATACCTACATTGGAAATGGTGCGGTAATTGGCGAAAATTGTGAAATTTTTCCGAGGGTTGTCATTTTAGAATGGGTCCGCATCGGGAACCGGGTCCGAATCTTCCCAGGTGCCGTCATAGGCTCTGCAGGGTTTGGTTTTTTCGAATCCCCCAGCATCGCTGGATTAGTCGAGATGCCCCAGATCGGAACGGTTGTCGTAGAGGATGATGTTCGTATAGGAGCAAATTCTACTATCGATCGCGCCACCTTGGGGGCGACTCATATCGGTCGAGGCGTGAAAATCGACAACTTGGTTCATGTCGCCCACAACTGCAAACTTGGGCGTTATTCCATTCTTTGCGGGCAGGTTGGAGTCTCCGGATCCGTTACCCTGGGCGATGGTGTGGTGCTTGGGGGCCAAGTAGGAATCGGAGATGGCGTTACTATCGGAAGTGGTGCACAGCTGGGCGGCCAAACAGGAACCGGCTCCGATCTTGAGGGAGGAAAGGCCTACCGTGGCACACCGCCGGTGCCTGTTAATGAATTTTTTCGAAATCACATTCAAGTACGCAAGCTCCCTGAGATTTTAAAGCGATTACGTCGGTTGGAAAAAAAGATGA
>JAYVQZ010000208.1:0-8379 GCA_043776735.1 Deltaproteobacteria bacterium
CTCGTTGCCTCGGTCATCCTGCCCAATCAAAAATCCTATTTGAACCAGTCTATAGGCCACCTTTTAGTCCCCTACGCCAATACCTTGGGACTGCACAGTCCATGGGATTTTTTTGCCCCCGATCCCGGCCCGCCGGTCTATTTAAAGGTTGAACCAATCGGCCGTGACGCATGGACATACCCTGGTATCGGTCCGGGACGTTGGTACTTAGACGGCGGAGACCGGCGTGTGGCGATTGGGAAGATCATGGCAGGTCACCCTGAGCTAATGGAGAAGGTTTTTCTACCTTGGCTTTGTCGTAAATATGGCCGGGACGCCTATGTCGATGTGACCGTCGCGACCGTTCGCCTTCCGTCGTTAAGCGATGTTCAGGCCGGCTTGTCCATCAACGACGTCTCGCGATTTAATTATGGCCCCTCCCAGCATACCGATTGCCCTGACGGCCAAGGAGGGTTTGCTCAATGACTCTGGCAACTCGAATTGGTGAGCGGGTTCGTAACTTTACAAAGCATTGGGCTAGGCGGTGGCAAGAGTTCTGGTTTGGTCCGATTGACCTGCTCCCCGCTTCCGTCTTTCGACTCTGTTTTGGGATTGGAATTTTTGTTTTCTACGCATGGAGGCTGCGAGACTTTTCTTTTCTCTTTTCCGATGCAGGTATCCTGCCCTATGCGATGTCGAGAGACATTTTTCCCGATTTCGTGACGTCATCGATTCCGTGGGGATTGTTGGCAACGCCCTCACTTGCCCTACCCCTGTATTTATTCTTCTTACTTTGTTTGTTTGCCTTAGCAGTGGGATGGCTGCCCCGACTCGGGGTCGTTTTGACCTTTTGTCTGCATCTCGTTTTCGTGAACCGGAACCCGATCGCTGTTTACGGGGCCGATCAGATAGCGTCCTGTTTGCTTTTTTACCTTTGCTTTATAAGAAGCAGCGCCTATTTGAGGCTGGGAAAACGAACCCGCGAGTCCGACCCGCTGACGTCAGATCTGCTTTCAACTGTAGGCTGTCGGCTGATTCAAGTGCAACTTTGTATTATTTACGTGTATAGCGGCCTAGCTAAAGCCCAGGGAAAGAGTTGGTGGCAAGGCGACGCCCTTTGGAACGTGCTCGCCAATGGTCAGCTAACCTCAATCGATTTCAGCTTCCTTCAGAATTTTCCAACCGTACTTACTGTGATGACCTACTTAGTCGTGTTGTGGGAGACTTATTTCCCGTGCTTGGTATGGCTCCGGGCGACCCGTACCCCTAGTCTCTTACTTGGTGTGTTTCTCCACACGCTCATTGGTATCACGATGGGGATTCCGTTCTTCTCATTATTTATGATTAGTACCTACCTGTTGTGGATCGAGCCCAGCACCCTCAAAAAATGGTTCGGCCATAGCGACTTACACTCACCGCGACCGGCTCCCGACAGTGCTCTTTAGTCTTGTTCCTGGATACCGCGCTCAGCGCCGATCTCCCGCAGCATAAGATCTAGGATGGCGAGTTTGCGTCCCTCGCGCTAAGGTATTGGTCCAACTGTGACTTTATCGAAGGAGACCCCATGAGCATCGACATCATCAGCAGTAAAAGTCTGGAACGGCAGATCAAAGTCTTGGAGGATAATATTTTAGGTCTACAAGAGGAGATGTTGAGGCTTGAGCGAAAACGAGAAGCCTGCCATATCCTGCTTGGAATTCCCGTGGCTCCGATCTCCACAGCGCCTGAGGCGGCCGTGGCGACTGTGAAGAAGCCCAAAAAGAAAAACCCGGCCCACGAGAAAAACGAAAACGAGGAGAATTTTGAAACAACTCCGGTCGATCACGACGTTATTGGAGCCTCTGACTTGCGTTAAGACTCCTCTTGACCTCTCGGACCGAAGGTCCGGGAGTCTCAACCCCCTTCGCTCCCTCAGCCGCGTGGGCATTTGGACCTGGACATTGTAAATTGCGTAAAATTGTCGGGTGCCGTAGCAACGGACAAGCTAGCCAACTGGGCTGAGACTCCCAGGCCCTGACGCCTGAGAGATCAATGAGAACGCAACCGGTATCCTAGCCCGCCCTCTACTTCTCAATCTTTTTCTCAACCTTTTTTTTCGGAATCACTTTCTTTAGCGGGCGGGGAATGAATATTTTACCCCTCTCCGACAAACAGCGCAGCTGCTCTAACGACGCGGTCTCTTTCTGACAGGCGGCCAAATCTTCTTTCGAGTACTGGTGAGTTTTTACCTCATTTAAACAATCGGCTCTTTCGGAGGCCGCCTGGAGTCCTTTACAAACTTTTAGAGCGTCTCCTGAAAGGTGCAATCCCCTAGCGCTATCCAAGCAATTGGAGAACTCAAAATCAGAACTACTCTGCCCACACAGCTCAAAAAGTTCTTTGGGATAACGCTTCTCCTTTTCCATAGAGTCACAGGTTTCGCGAAGAAAATCGGCGGAGATTCTTTTACAAAGAGACTCGTTGGCCTGAACCGACAACGCCAACCAGCTAAGTAGAATAACGAATGTTTTCTGCATTGAAGCTCCAAGAATAAGAAAGGCCTGTTCGAGATTCTCGAACAGGCCTCATTATAAATCTAATGAGGTGAACTAGCGCGCAGAGAAATTCGTCGCTGCCTTGCTCGAGCTGAAGAGGTTAAGCCTTCCGCCCGATACAATCTTTCCTTCCAGGCCATCTAACTTATCGACGTGTTCTAGCAACAACCCTTTGATTGCCGTTGCGCCAGCGGCTGGGTCGCGGACAATTAAGTCATGCAAAGCCGCGCTCGCTACACTGTGCAAAAATGCCACAGAACCTGCAATATGCGGCGTCGACATGGAGGTTCCAGTCAATTTTCCCGTTTTGTCGCCAGGCAGAGTGGAGAGAATTGCAGTGCCGGGAGCGGCGATCTCAACCATGGTCTTTCCGTAGGCCGCACCAGTATTCTTTTTATCTTCATTGTCAGTGTTAGTGACCTTGATGATGTACGGACTAGAGCAACCGGTCGGAACATCTCCTTTGGCGTCGACGTCGATATTGAGATTTGCCGTAGCTGCTGCCGATAGAATGCCCAGGCGGCCCATTTCGTTGTAAAGATCGTTCCAAGCTGGAAAATCGCCGGTTGTGCAATCAGCATAATCAACACCGAAACTCGAATTGGTCGAGACGATATTAGCGCCTTTTTTTCCGCCCGATTCGATCCACAGCTTTTTCATCGCAATGACATAACCGTATCCCTTGGCGATAACCGAGGTTTTATTCGATGAAGCGGCCACCGGAAGTATCTTTACGTTCCAATTCAGACCGGTAACATGAGTTGAATTATTGCCCGAGGCGCCGATGATTCCTGCCACATGGGTGCCATGACGTTCTGCCGGAATCTTTCCGGAGTCGTTGTAAGCATTCCATCCGTTGACGTTGTCGATATAACCATCGTTGTCATCGTCGATACCGTTGTCGGGGATTTCTCCCTTGTTGACGAAGATGTTGTCGACCAAGTCTTTGTGTTTGATGTCGACCCCGCCATCGACCACTGCCACGACAATGTCGTTACCCGCACGATCTTTTCCCCCGGTGCCCAGATCCCACGCTTTTGTTGCGCTGATATCGGCGCCGCGGTTGGCTTCATTGAGCATTCCCCATTGTTGAGCAAACTCAGCGTCATTGGGAATCGTGTCTCGCTTAGTCACAACATGATCTGCTTGAGCATAGACGATGTCGTTAAGCTGGTTCATGTGGCGCAAAGCTTGCTCCACCTTGATACCCTGGAGTTTCACAAGAAAGAGGCTGAGTGAAGGAACTAATGCCTCTACCACCTCGTAGTTTTTGTTGTTGAGTGATTGCCGCGCTTCGTCCAGCGTTTTAGAGCCAGCAAGACGGACCATTATCTGGCCTTCAACGATTTTCGGAGTCTGGGCTCCACTGATCGATGAAAGCATGCAGAACCCGACTAGTAACAAGCCGAAAGGGACCTTGTTCATCCTGCCTCCTCGCAGAAAGAAAGATTCGGTCCCGCAGGTGCGAGTAACCGTTTCCATCATTTTTTCATGGGGAGCGTTGCGCGAAATACGAATGTGAGCTTTAAACAGAAATTACTACTAATCTAGGCGTTTAGAAACAGTTAACCCCAAGCAAACCCTTAACTTTTGTACGCGCCGCCAAAAATCAAGTCAGGAAATTTTTAGGAAGACGACTGGGAAAGCGCACGTAGTAGGGTGCTAACGCGGTAATACAGGCCCGCGTCCACCGTCATTGCCAGATTCTAAAGAAATCGCGGAAACTTTAGGGAATCGACTGGCTCCGACGGCTGCCTCAAGCCTTTAAATCCAGTTCGCAAAGTGACGCCATACTTCTGCGAAGTTAGGGTTGAGGTTCCCGCCGCGCCACTTCGTGGCTTTCGACAAGTCATAGAAACTAATCTCTCGGACTGAAGGTCCGGGAGTCTCAACCGCTCGAGCTGCCTCGGCCCCGTCTGGTGTTGTATTTTGTGGTGCTGCGAACAAAGGGTGATGAGGTTGGCTGGGGTATTCGGCCCGCCATAAGATTTAGGCGTTGGGACGCTCACTGCGCCGATTTAAAAAGAAGAGAACACGGCTCTATACAAACAAAGTGACTCTGACTTTTTGCAATCGGAAAACCCGTCAAGTCAAAACTCGCAAAAAGGAACGCAACACGAATTGAGCGTCTGACTTCGTTCCTTTAATTAAATGAAAGATGAAGACTGATGTCTAAAAGGCGAATCGGCCGCCGGTCAGAACGTCCTGTATTCCCCCGGTATGCAGCTCCCTTTCAAAGTTTCTCTTTGTCTACACCGTATACAGCGTGAACCCAGGTTATCGACGGTTAAAGTCTTGCTACACTAAACCATTATGAAAATTTCCACCGCGCTTGTGTTCGCAATCGTCGCTCATGCTTTTACCGCTTTCGCCGGAGACACCATTCCGATGAAAAGCAATTCTGCCACTAAGCCAATGGCAGATGACTCGATGGTGAAGCGGAACGCTCCCTCATCTAAAACGAAGCCCGTCGCTCCCACACCAAGTGCTGAGGCCGAGGCAACTCCAGGCGCCCTTCCCAAACCCTTTGTGGCGGGAATGGACACCTACGGAAGCAAACGAATTAACGAGATCGTTCTTAAAGATCTTCTGGGCAATGATTTAGACAAATGGGTTCAGATGGGCCTATCCGGAGATCCCGCGGCGTTGGACATGGAGATGAAGCTCACTAAAAAAATCAAAGAAAAGTTTGGTTTTGCTGTGGTGGAGTGGAGCATCGTGGAATATTTCGAGGGTGAGACCCGTCCTCTCTACATCACCTTAGATGTGGTGGAGGCTGCTGAAGTAGCTGCTCGGATGCCTTTTTTGCCTCAGCCGACAGGTGAATTTAAAGATCCCGACGGCCTTATCAAGGCGTGGAATGAATACCAAGACATTGCGATTGAACTTGTGGAGACTGGCGAAATCGAGCCAGAAGCGGACGAGTGTGTGGCTTTTCACTGCCCATTTGGCCATTCCGCGCCCCGTTTAAAACGTTTTGAGAAGCCGTTTGTCGATGGCGTAAAAAAGAACGCTAAAGCGTTGATTGAAATTCAGACCTCCGACAAACGCGGCGATTGGCGAGCCGCAGCCACTTATCTGCTGGCGTACCTTAAAGATGGCAAAAAGGTAATTTCATTAATGGTTGATCGAATTAAGGATTCTGACGTCGAGGTGCGCAACAATGCCCTTCGGGTCCTAGGGGACATTGCCGAGTTCCACACCGAGCTTATTATTCCCGTACAACCCGTTTTGGAAGCCCTTCGGTTTCCTCGCGTCTCGGATCGTTCTAAGGCGCTTTATGTGGCCTACCTCACCGCGTTAAGCTCACAGGACGCCCGCAATCAAATTCTTAAGAAGTGGGTGCCTGAACTTCTTACTATTTTGGAATGCAAACAGGTCGATCATAAAGAGCTATCGCAAGGAATTTTGAGAAAGATCTCCGGTAAAGAGTACGCTAGCAATGACATCACCTCTTGGAAGAGCTGGTACGCGAAGCTTCCTGGTGATCGGACGCTGACTCGCAAATAACAGGCCCCTCCCCCCTCCAAAAAAGGGCCGTATTCTTATAGATTTCAATGACTATGACACTTCTGTGACAAACAGTACCAATGCCCGAGTTAGGATAAAAGAGTGAGAATCCATCTTTGGGGAACTGATTTTAGACGGAGTACGCCGGAGATGCGGCTCAAACTAACCTTGGACCGTGATCGGCTCAAGGACGAAATGTCTCGCCTATTAGACTTAGGCTTCACCAATCTCGTGTACGTAGTCACCTGCAATCGCATTGAGTTTTATACTACGGCGCCTGACGTCTACGCCGACACCCGCCACTTGTGGATAAAGCTTCTAACCACTTTAGGGCTGGCTGAAGAGGATTTTTACCGAGGATTTCATCTTGAGGGTAAAAGTGCCTTTCGCCATCTTTTGCGCGTGGCCAGCTCCTTGGAATCTCTAGTCGTCGGCGAACCCCAAATTTTAGGACAGCTCAAAGAATCTCTTCGTTTTGTAAAGGACTCCGGACTACCTTTAGACACCACCTTAGAACGGGCTTTTCACGTAGCTTTTGAAACCGCTAAAGAGGTCCGCACTCAAACCCGTATTGGGGAGAAGTCCACATCGGTCGCCTCCCTTGGACTCAGTCAGCTCAAAGGAATGGAAGAAGAGTTCCCGCTTAAAAGGGCCGTAGTTGTGGGCCGAAGTCCTATGAGCCAACTGGTGGTGCAGTGGATTAGAAAAAACCGGCCAGGCACCCCTATTCTTTGGATCAACCGCACGGTAGCCGCTCTCGCTGATTTGCCTCAGAGCGAAGGAACCGAGAAGATGGCACTCGCAGATTTTCTTGCGGCTCCCCCAGAATTTTCACACCTTTTTACTGCCACAGCCAGCCGAGAGCCGATCTTTACGAAGCTTTTTTTTGAAAAACTTACTGGCAGCCATAAATTACTTTTTGATTTTGCCGAGCCACCAGACATCGAGATGTCGGCCATCGCACAGACTAAAGCATTAATTTTAACGCTTAAGGACTTTGCCAGTGAAGCCAAAAAAAACTCAGAGCTTCGCGCCGCTGCCATTGCCGATGCGGAAAAGATTATCGAGCTGGCGATGCGTAGCTACCTTCGAGAAAGAAAAGAGTCTGGGCTGATTAGAGAATTTAGCGCCGCCTCTTTGGTGATTGAAGAAAATTTAACCTGTATGCTTGAGGAAATCTCTGTTGAGGTTCCCCCACCGTTGCACGAGAAGATCCGTAGATGGTCGGAAAAGCTAGTTAAGAAGAATCTCCACCTCTCTCGAGAGCACCTTAAAGAGGTCATTCATAAACAGACCGGACCTGGCGGTCGCGTGGTAGGTTAGTGCCTGCCATGAAATTACGAATTGGAACCCGCAAAAGTGACTTAGCCCAAACTCAATCGGGAATGGTGCTGGGTCTTCTCAAATCTAACGGGCTCGAAGGCGAGCTGGTATTCATCGAAAGCTCGGGCGATAAAGATCGCAAAACTCCACTCTACGAATCTGATGGTTCCCAACCGGGACTCTTCACCAAAGAACTCGAAGAGGCGCTTCTTAAAAATCGTATCGATATTGCCGTACATTCTCTAAAAGATCTCCCCACCCAATGTCCGCAGGGACTGAAAGTATCTGCGGTCGGTTTTCGTGAAAACGGTGGCGACTCACTATTGATAAATCCCCAATCAACCGACGCAAATCTTCCCTTGGGCATCGCTACCGGCGCCAAGGTAGGAACTAGCTCTCTTCGCCGGGAAGCGCAGCTCCTAGCGGTTCGCCCCGATCTTAAGATTGAATCTTTGCGCGGCAATGTTCCCACACGGGTAAACAAAGCAATTTCGGGCCAGATTGCTGCGGTGGTCCTGGCAAATGCCGGGTTAAACCGCCTTAACTTAGATCTCTCTAAAGTGGTTCAGGTGGAGTTGCCGCCCGAACAGTTCATTGGCGCCCCCGGCCAAGGGGCTCTTGCCCTGGAAACCCGCGTTGAGTTACCTTCTGCCGTCGCTTTGGTGTTAGCCAAGCTCAATGACGAGAGAGCGGCGACCGAAACGGGGCTGGAGAGAATGCTCCTTCGAGAGTTAGAAGGCGGATGTACCCTGCCTTTTGGCGCTAAAGCCAAAGGCCTTGGCAACGGCCTTTTTATTTTGTGGGCGTTTTTAGGAATTTTAGAAAAAGATACGAAAGAACGAAAGTGGAAATCCTTTGAGCGTTTTCACGGTGAAGGAACCCAAGAAAACCTGCTCAAAGAAGCGCTGACCTTTTTTCGAGGAAGAATGAAATGAACGCAGTACGAATCTTAGTCACTGGAGAGAGAGCAGCAACGACCCTCCCGTCAACCCTTGCCTCCCATCCTGTTGCCCAGGCGATTGAATGGACGGAG
>JAYVQZ010000209.1:0-8329 GCA_043776735.1 Deltaproteobacteria bacterium
TGGGTAGGCGCGTACGACATTCACAACGCTCCCCTTTCAGTTCCCTAATCGATCCCGAGCTTCCTCATCCGAAAGTAGTATTCCTTCACTCTCAAAGACTTCTAATTGCTCTTGTGCAACCGCGGCATCAAAAGAGTGAACCTTTGCGTCGACAGCGCCGTAGCGGAACTCAACGTTCTTCATTCCCATTGCATCGAGTGCGGCCTCAACTGTCCGAACGTGTTTTTCTTTGTCGTCCACGAAAAGAACTTTCTCTGGAGTTGAAGAGGAATTCATTAGTTCGCTAACCAATGCCTGGCCTTTACTTGTGGTTGGGCCAATGGAAACTATCTTCGAAAAATTCACGCCCATTGTTGCCAGTTGTTTTCTAGTGACGGCATCAAGGGAAGCGGGCCTAGCGGTAAGGGCAAAAACCGTGAGTCCGCGGCGCTGAAGTTGTCGAATGAGAGCTGGTGTAGTGCGCTCTACAGGTTTCATTGTGGTAACGCTCTGTACTCGCTCCCACAAGGCAAGCGCGCTCTTTACCGACCCAAGCTCATGAACCATATGTTCAAACCACTGGTCGCTTCCCAAGGTCTGGGGAGGCTCCATCACCGTATTGTCCAAATCAAAAACCACCCAGCTCCGTTTGGTGACATGACTAAGTACGTCACTCATTTTCTGGGCCTCAACAACATAGGCGTTGGCCAGTGAGGCCAAACCAATCTGCATAACGACAATTAACCGCAACCATTGATTCATTTTTATCACTCCTGTTGGAGATCCCGATTTGAAATCCCCTATGTGTAAGGACAAAGTGGCAGAACGGCGACCATATGAAAAATAAATAGATATTATCTTCAGTATAAGATATTCGAATAGTATGAGTCTTGACCTATATTCCCTCGAAGTCTTCTGTCAGGTGATGCAAGACCGCACGTTTTCGGCGGCAGCCAAATCCCTGAAAGTTTCCCAGCCCACTGTGAGTCAGCAGATTGCCAAGTTGGAGTCGCGTTTAAATCAAAAACTATTTCAACGTGTGGGCCACGAGGTTCTGCCCACTCCACAGGCTGAGGAACTCCTCCAGTTTGCTCAGCCAATTTTAGAGCAGGTAGAGGGCTTTGAAGAGCGAATGGCGCAAAACCGGATCAGTCCCCGAGGTTTAGTGCGATACGGCATGCCCGAAAGTTGCCAATGGACTCCTCACTTTCGAAGGGTGATGGCCCAAACGATTCAATACCCCGAACTTCAGTTTAAAATCAGCGTGCTTACCAACGAGCAAATCTTACTGAAACTCTTAGAGGGTGAACTCGACTTTGGTTTTGTAGTGGGCGACCGAGTGACACCCGAACTGCGGTTTGAGAAATATTGTGACGAGCTTTATTCCGCCGTCGCCGCGCACTCCTCCTACTTTAGAAGCCGGGCCGAGACTTCGTGCCAAGAACGATTCCGCTGGATCACCTATCCTGGCTGGGAACAATTTTTTACAATTTGGGCCAAAGCTCATGGGCTTTGGAACCAAATGAAGTCACACCTTAACGAGCCCAGTGTCCACATTGGAACTTTGGCAGGTGCCATTCACGCCGTTCAGGAAGGGGCGGGGGTCGCTATTATTCCCACGCACTGCTTGATGAACGAGTTAGAGTCGACGGCTCTTGTGGAATGGAAACCGAAAGAAGCCAAAGCCGCTAGCCCCGTCTATATTGCCCGCCGCGTGGGTGAAAAGCTTCCTCACCGGGCGGAGCTGGTCATTGATCTGCTAAAAAAATCGAAAGCTGGTGAGCTTTGGGATGCCTGAAGCTCAGTTTGCTGTGGGGGCCAATTCGAGGACGTTAGTTCGTTCGTAGAGGTAATAAATTACGATGCCTTCTCGCCGCTGAGGAACCTCTAAGGTTTTGGTGCGGATGAAGCCTTGGTTCTCTACCACCCGTTGCGAAGCAAGGTTGTCGGCTCGAATACGCGCTCGAACAAGTGAGAATTCTTGCTTTTGAAAGCAATCCGTCACTAGCTTTTCTACCGCCTGAGAGGCATAGCCCCTACCCAAAGCGTTGGGATGAATGGCGTAAAAGAGATCCCCCACACCAGGTTGGCCGTTTCGGGCTTCAATGCCAACGACACCAATCGTATTTCCGCTAACACTATCTACGATGGCGTAGTCCAAAACCTCTAACCTTGAAGCACGATGGTGTTTTGAACGGCCATTTACCATGTTACGAACCTGATCATCGGTGAATGCAATTCCGGTGGCGTTCACAAAATGGTCGGATTGTAGAATCTCCTTTGCGCTTTTTAGGTCGGCGGGTTCTAAGGGACGCAAGAGAACTTGGCCGTCGGGAACCATGGCAAACGAGTGGACGCAGTCAAGTCCGTAAGCAAATGGGGCAAACGACAGTAGAATTCCGCCCATCAGAGATAGAATGAATGGCTTGAACCGCATGAAATTATCCGCAACGGGGGCCTTAATAACGTCTTTTTTAAGGTGTAGCAAGAGGAACAAACTCCAACTCAAGGCTGGCCATTCCGTTGTCTACGAATTGGTTTACTTGGAGGGAGTGGAGCGAAGTTTCGTCTTTTAAATGGAACCAGATGGTGCTGCCGATCTGCTTTACATCCTTTGGGGTGGTCCGATCGTCTACCCAGTAGAGGGTTTCATAGCTTACTTTGGGGCCACTGGTATGGGTGTAGCGAGACACCCAAAGGTGGACTGAGTACTGGCGCTGAATTTTGTCGTTCTTATCTTTACAGACCACATCCCAATCCTGGCTCAACTCATGGGCAAGGACATGAGTGCAGATAAGATCGTTTGTCATTTGAATGGGTTGGTGCCGGAACTGTATGCGATCTGCGGTGATTTTCAGATTTTCCCCAAAAATCGCAGCACTGACGGATTGAGACAAAATCGCCACACCCAGAAGAGTTAGAAATCGAACCACATCGCCTCCCTTAGTGCCCTAAGCAGGGCACTGATTTAGGAACGAAGAGATCGTAAAATCCCCTTCGAGACCTCTTTTAAAGTGTCGAAAACTCCACGGCCGTTGAGTGCTTCGGCCTCAATTTCCGGTGCGTTGAAACTATTGAGCTGCTCTCTCAAAACGTTAGTTGGAATCGGATTGGGAACGTCGCGCTTGTTGTATTGGAACACAAAGGGAATGTTGTGCAGGTCGTAGCCCTGGTCGCGCAAATGGGCGTCGAGGTTCTTTAAGCTCTCCAGATTGTCTTCCATTCGCTCTACCTGCGAATCGGCTACGAATACTACGCCGTCGACCCCTTTGAGTACCAATCGACGACTGGCGTCATAAAAATGCTGCCCTGGTACCGTGTAAAGATGAAAGCGCGTGGTAAAGCCGCGGATCTCGCCGATGTTTAAGGGGAGGAAATCAAAGAATAGAGTCCTCTCAGTATCCCCGGTAAGCGAGACTAGGCGCCCCTTTTGGTCAGGAGCGGTTTGATTGTAAATGTACTGTAGGTTGGTTGTTTTTCCGCCCAAACCTGGCCCGTAGTAGACAATTTTACAATTGATCTCTCGGGCCGCGTGATTGATGAACGACATGAGCCCCTAGAGCGAGACGCGATTTTGAAGCGCTTTGCTCAGCGTGGCGCTATCGAGATATTCGATTTCCGCCCCCACTGGGATTCCATGCGCTATGCGACTCACCTTAACGCCATTGTATTTGATTAAGCGGGCGATATACAGCGCTGTCGTATCACCCTCTACTGTGGGGTTGGTGGCGAGGATGACCTCTTTCACTCCCCCGGCCTGCAGCCGCGCCTGAAGTTCTTGAATCTTAAGCTTGGTCTCATCCATCCCATCTAAGGGAGATAGGGCGCCATGCAGCACGTGGTACCTACCCTTAAACTGCTTACTCTTCTCAAAAGCGCTTAGATCAGAGGGCCCTTCCACGACACAAATAATTTCGTTAGTGCGGTTGGGATTGGCACAAATTTCACATAGCGGGGTCTCACTAAAGTTACAGCATTCACTGCAGCTGTGGAGGCGCTCCCTGGCTTCTACAATGGCCAAAGCCAAACCTTGAGCAAAATCTTTTGGCTGACGCAGAATGAAAAAAGCCAACCGGCTGGCCGTCTTTTCGCCAATACCGGGCAGCTTTTTTAACTCGAGGATTAAATCCCCTAGAGCATTTTCAATTTTATCGAAACTTGCCACGTTATCCTTTGGAAGTTCTGGTGAAGAAGCGGCTCAGCCCCCGAATAGTAACCTTGAGGGCTTTTGCCCTCAAAGCCTATTTAACTCTCTACTCTGACCTCTACGACTTCAGCCCCTAGGGACTCACGAAGTCCCACTACCAAGGGATGCTCGAGTGCCTCTTGCTTAAGTTTTTGGTGCTTTTGATTCCTGTCGTCTTCGAGACTCTTCTTTTCGCTAAGAGTCGGAGTGCCTGGTGCCACTACCATAACCCGACAAGGAACTTCAAAAAACTCTTGCCCGATAACCTCAAGCTCTCTCTTAAGCTCAGGATCGGCCGCTTGCCGTTCAAAGAAGCTGCCCATGAAGGAGAGCTGGATCGCAACCCCATTGGGCTGCTTATCAAACTCGTACTTAGCGTGTTCCAGCAGAGAACCCACCCGGGGACGCCGTTTTAAAACAAAGCTCACAAAGCCAACCCAGTTTTTTTCCAACGGCACTTCAACCACCGGCTCAGGAGCTGGGATTGACGCTGGAGCTGCCGCTACTAACGTAGCTATGGGCTGTGAAGGCGGCTGGGTGCGCGCTGGTGCAGGCAAAGGTCGGCTTGCGGCCGCCGGTCGAGTAGGCACCGAAGGGGCGGCTTGGGGCGAGCCCTGAGGCCTAAGACGCGATTCGATCTTTTCAATCCCTTGCAGCTCGCTCATGCGAAAGGCCGCCATCTCCAAAGCAAAGCGGGGCAAACTGCTCCAGTTAAGATCCGAAATGGTCTTTGCAAAAATCTGTGCCATTCTCTCTACCTGTAAGGGAGAGACTACCTTGGCCAATTCCTGCAAACGCGAAAGCGCATGAGGAGAGATATCCAGAAAATCATTGGTCATGAGATCTTTTTGATCCTGAGCCAAACGCACTAGATAGAGCAGCCGTACCTCTTCGTAACTTCGTTCAGCAAAGTGTTTTAGATCCACCCCGCGCTCGAACTGATCGCCGATCAGCGACAAGATCGTTTTTTGATCTTTTTCCACGATCGCTTTTACAAACTCATGGATCGCTCGGCTCTCACTTATCCCCAATGCGGCAATCACATGGGTTTCATCAAGCGAGGAAATTTCAAGATTGGAAGAATAGGAGAGCACCTGATCTATCAACGAAAGGGCATCACGCAAGCTACCGTCAGCCCCTGAGGCGAGAAGACTCAATCCTTCCTCGGAAAGATCTTTCTTTTCTGCCACTAGGATTCCCTTTAGTCGTTCAATGATGAGCGCCTGGGAAAGTCTGCGAAACTCAAAACGCTGGCAACGTCCCAAGACCGTGAGCGGAATTTTTTGTGCCTCTGTCGTAGCAAATAAAAAGACCACGTGTGAGGGCGGCTCTTCTAACGTTTTCAATAACGCATTGAAGGCGCTCACGCTGAGCATGTGAACTTCATCAATGATGTAAATTTTGTAAAAGCCGGTGGCGGCACTGTAGACCACATTGTCGCGAATCGCGCGAACTGCTTCCACGCCGTTATTGGAAGCCCCATCGATCTCGATCACATCAACAGATCGCCCCTCAGTAATGGCCTGGCATTCCGAACAGGTCTGACAAGCGATCGCCTCTTTAGCATTGGGACAGCGGAGGGCTTTGGCAAAAATACGGGCTGCGGAGGTTTTTCCAATCCCTCTAGCTCCACTGAAAAGGTACGCATGATGAACACGCGATTGCATGATCGCATTTCGTAGCGTCTGAACGACGTGTGGCTGCCCCACTAGGTCTTCGAAAGACTGAGGGCGCCATTTTCTTGCGATTGCTTGGTAACTCATGCCGCTAAGCTAGCTGACTTGGACAGGACTTCTAGGAAAAAAAGAGGCTCGGGTTACCTGCGGCACGCAAATCGCGATGTTGCCGCTGCTTCCTTCCGGACCTGACGGAGTTCACAAGGATTCGTTGCGCAGGGCCGAGCCATAATCAAAGTATGGTTTAATCAGAAGGTGGGGTTAGGGCAACGGAAAATGTAGAATAAGCCAAGAACCCAAATCCTTCGCACAAAAACTGACAAAAAGGGCGCGCATGAAACTATCGAAATACTGGTTATTCCTAGCCTTCTCTAGTTTTTCTCTGGTCTTACCGCCCTGCGTTGCCGAAACCCTTACCCCAGCGGCTGAGCCTGCGGCAGCAAAAAATCCCGAGGGCGCCCCAAAGACTGAAGGCATTGCCCCGAGGCAGGCGCCCGTAAACTCGGATGGATGGGAGGGGGGAGAATCCCCGAAGAATCCCGGTCCAATCCCTGTTGCCCCACCAGTACCGTTCAACCAGGAAAAGCCCAGCCGTTTAGCCTCTTTTCAACTAGATGGCCTGCTCTTTATTCAAAACGGGGGAAGCAACTGTTTTACCGGACAGGTCGCCTGGACCCCAATTTTTAAGATCAGCCGTTATGAAATGCGAGGAGAGTTTGGACTATCCGTTCCTAAGAGTTTGTTAGGAGACCTGTATATTGCCCTTAACTACGAACTCTTTTTTAGAACACAATTAGGAAAAGAGCTCCGGGTTGACCTTGGGGGTGGCGCTGAAACCTTTACCGCCGGAAACGGGGGCACCAAACCGATTCTCACAGTTCAGCTGAGCAAACTGTACGACATCAAAGCGCCGGTAAATACCATTTTTGTGGCCTACTCCGCCTACTTTGCCACCCGCCTAACTCATATTTTTAAAGCAGGAATCGGTTTCACTCTTTAGTTTCACCCGCCCCAAACCCTTAACTGAAAAATTCATTCTGCGCGTTTCCATTTTGACTAGGAGCACCGCCACAGTGCACTGGTGGTGGTACGGGTTCGGGGGGACTTCAATTGAATACTGCGTGGCTGCGCTATCTATTTCTATTGTCTGTAGTCTGTCTTTTTTCTACGAATGTAGAGGCAAGACGCCAACGTGGGTGTCACACCAGGCTCGACGATTTTTCTAAGTCTCAATCTAGAAGTGGCGGACGCAAGTCAGTTAGTCCCCATGCCGGTGGAAATGCTACAGTGCGTAATCTCGACGAGATCGAGACGCTCAACATTCTTAACTACAATCTGCTCAACTTAGAGATGCACGTAGGAAAGTTTGAGAGTGCCCCTACGGGATATCGCCAGGTCAAAGGTCCAAAGGAAAAAGATGAGTCCTTCCGCAAAGAGCAGGGTCAGATCATTCTCGAGGAAGAAACCGATATCGGGGTTTTCGAAGAGGTAGAAGCTGGCGAAAACCTCGAGCGCTTCAACCAACGGCACATGGGCGGCTTGTTTCGCACCCTTTTAACCCAAGGCAATGACATTCGCGGCATTCAAGTAGGAATAGTCGTGAGAAAAGACCTTCCCTTTGAGATCGAATACCGCTCTCACCGCAACCGAGAATGGAAAGATCCCATTTCCGGCAGCGCTGTGCGCGTTTTCACACGCGACGTCCCCGCTCTCATCTTGCGAGTAAAGGGAAACAAAAAACCGGTGCTTATTGTCCTAGGCACACACTACAAATCTAAACGCGATCGCGACGACGATCCCGAGTCTAATATTCTACGAGAGGGACAAGCCGACGCCACTGTTGGCGTGATTGAGGATTTATGGGCAGAATTTGGAGAAAAGATTCCCGTTGTTCTCTCAGGAGACTTCAACGGCAATTTCAACAAAGAATCGGCATTCGCCAACCTGAAAAAAGCGATCTCCCTTGAAGATCCCTTTAATCTTTTAAAACCTGCCGTCTCTGATCGTGACCGAGTGACTCACACCTACCACCCTCGTAACGAAGAGGTTAAATGGAACCAAATCGATTTCCTGCTGGTTAGCCCCGAAATAAAGGAGTGCGTGAAAACCGCCTACGTCCACCGTTATAAAACCTCAACGGGAAAGGTAAAGCCGATTCCCATAACGTACGACGAACGTAAAGAGAATCCCTCCGATCATTTTCCGGTGATGCTGAAGCTCGATATGAAATGTTTAATGGCGGTTTGGAGTCGGAAGTAGCGCGAGCTAACTTAAGAAGTTGAGACTTCCGGGCCGAAGGCCTCATTATTGATCTCATCTTTTGGCGGACACAACCGAGTTGGTTTTGCCAACGTAAGATGCCTTTTGCGTAGACCGTTTCCGTTGGTAAAGGTCTAAAGATCCCTTTCTTTTACGATTGAAATTATTCAGGAATTTTGATCTAAGACGTGGATGAGTAAATTAAGCGAAGGTGGTTGGACGTCGAGCA
>JAYVQZ010000210.1:0-2156 GCA_043776735.1 Deltaproteobacteria bacterium
TGGTCGGGGCGGCGGGATTTGAACCCACGACCTCTTGCTCCCGAAGCAAGCGCGCTAGCCAACTGCGCTACGCCCCGTCTTCGTTCTGCGAACTTCGCCGGGCCGTAGGCCTGGTCGGAACTCGCGCTACACCGGGATCTTTCCCGTTACTGAAATCTCTCTTCGGGAAAGAAAGACCTTTTGAAACTTCGACTCTGCCTCAGCCTTTACCTGCTTCAAACGCAGTTCGAGATCTAAACGAGTCGTTTCAAAATCCTCTTCCGTCAGTTTTCGTGGGACCCAGAAAAAATCTCCGTACGTCACGGCAACTTGGGAAAAAGGATAAGGAAGGTAACACTGGTTCCAAGTCTTTTTAAAGACAAATTTATTCGCCGCAGAAGCGGCCAAGGGCAGTACCGGACGCCCGGACAACTGAGCCAATTTCAAAACACCCGCCTTCACCTGACAGGCAGGTCCCCGAGGGCAATCCACCGCCAAAGCGACATCTTTTCCCCGGCGAATGGCATCAACCAAGCCCTTAAGGCCTGACGCCCCGCTCCGACTGCTAGACCCCCGGACCACGAAGTACCCTAGCCTTTTGAGCCCAACCGATAGCAAAGATCCGTCCTTACTGAGGCTAGCCATCACCGCTTTTTGTAAAAAGGAGTATCGGCGGATTAGAACGAGCTCATCCCCATGCCAATGGGCATAGATACACGGCCCCCCATCTGAGGGGCGAGGTTCCTTTTGGCCATTAGGCCACCGCCAGCTGAGCCCAAAAGCCCAGTAGAACCAAGCCAGTAAGGCCACGGCGCACTGCTTAAACCATGAAAAAGACATGTTTTTCTTCCTAAACCGGTAGCATTTAGGTGCCGATGAGTAAAGAAGAGGGAACTTCTATGTCTGCCATGAAAGCCATTCGCCCCCAACCTGCTACGGCCAAAACGCCGGAAGCAACGCCAACAGTGACCCCGATTGCGGCAGTTCCGCAGCCGCAGGCAGCCATTCCGCAGACGGTAACTCCACAGCCAGCCGCTCCGGTAGCAGTGCCAACGCCGGCGACTGCCAGAGAACTTCATGCAGCGCAAACACCGTCTCAAGCGAGCTTTCCCTCACCCTTTCAGTACCCGATGCTGACCGCGTTTTGCCGAGAGCTTTCCGATGAACTGGGAAAAGTTTTGGGCATCGTTACCGGCGTGATCGACTACGGCGCGCACAGTGGTAGCAGTGATGTGGCTCTTGAAATGTCCTCTTCTGTGACCATGGCAACGGATTACGCCCTCACCCTTTCCAGAAACCTTACTTTCATCCAAGGATTGCTGTCGGGAGAACGCCTACAGCCCTATAAAAATGACGTGGCTCAGCTGCTGATGGACACCTACATGCTGAATCAGAAATACCTGACTCACCGTCAAACCGTACCCTCTCTTATCGTCGATAAAAGCTGCCTTGCCGACGTTGACCCCAATGCCGTTCATCAGGTGGTTTGCACCTTACTGATTAGGTCCGGACGTCATGTAAATCCAGGCGGACAAGTTACCGTCGCCCTAATTCAGCATTCTGACAGTGTTGAAGTGGCTTACACGGAAACCAAAACGCCTCAGGCATTAAACCTCAATGATCCCGATCTGGCCGTATGCAAAATGCTGATGGAAGCTCACGGCGGAACTTTTGAAGCCAGCTCCTTAGGCGGAGAGACAAAGTTTTCGATGATCTTTTTGGCTCCTGGTGGCGTGGAGACCTCAAAAGGGGCCGTCAACAAACGCCGACACCGCCGCGCCCGCGCCAAATTCCCCGTCGATTTTATGTTCAAAAGTGGAAATGATACGATTCAGACCCATACGGTGAACATCAGCGTAAACGGCGTTCTTTTGGCCTACCCGCCCGACAAGTACAAGGTGAAACCGACCGTTGGACAAGAGGTCTCTCTAAAGATTCATTGCTCCCGCGACCGGGCTCTAGAAATCCCTCGCGCCCGAGTGGCCGCTACGCTAAACCATGCATTTGGAATTGAGTTTATCGAAATCGACGATAAAACCCGGAGAATCCTTGGTGGGATTGTTAAGAGCCGCCCCTACTAAACAGGGAGCGAAGGGCCAAGCGGTTCAATTTTAAGGCTGATTCGCCCGGGCTTTACGGATCTAGGGATATGCTCCAGAGTCCAAATTATAGAGTTA
>JAYVQZ010000211.1:0-2140 GCA_043776735.1 Deltaproteobacteria bacterium
AAAAAAGGATGGAAAGGCCTTCGCCTGCCGAGTGATTGGTATCATGGCCCACCAAAGTTCCAATATGGATTGGAGAAAACCTGACTTCGACGTGGTCATGCCGTTTACCTATTTTATGACCGTTTCTGAGGGCTGGGAGAACAAGATCAATTCCTTTGTTTTTCGCGTACGCTCAGGAGCGGACGTAGAACGAACCGGCAAAGCGGTAAGGAATTTTTTTCGTCTCAAGTACGGCCATGGCGGCACTTTCATGGTCGACACCAACATGGTGCTCGTGGCCCAGATTAAAAAGTCTCTGACGTTGTTCACCCTTTTACTCTCTGCCATTGCTTTGATCACATTAGGCGTGGGTGGCATGGGGATTCACAACATGATGCTTGTTTCCTTGGCAGAGCGCTTTAAAGAAATTGGCCTTTTTAAAGCTCTAGGAGCCACCGACAAGAGTCTGCGTTGGCAATTCTTAATGGAGAGCACTTTCTTATCCGTAATTGCCGGAGTGTTTGGTTTATTGGTTGGTTTTTCGGTTTATCAGGGGATTATCTATCTGGCCTCTAAGGCGGTCTCCAAATTGCCGTTTGCCTGGGTCTTTGATCCGATTGCCTTCTTCCTTTCGCTGATCTCAGTTCTCGCCGTGGGCATTTTAAGTGGCGTAATTCCAGCAATAAAAGCGGAACGTCTTTCTGTGATTGACGCGCTGAGAAGCGAGTAGGCCAGGTCAAGTCCCGGCGCTCCCACAGCGGCCTTTGACCTTCCGGGTCGGCTTAGATAACGATCCCTCTTATGCTGTCACGATTGTCTATTCAGGGCCTGGCTATCATCGATCGTTTGGAGATTGAGTGGGGGAGCGGGTTTAACGTAATCACCGGTGAGACCGGTGCGGGAAAATCTATTCTTATCAAAGGGCTAAGTCTTTTGCTTGGAGCCAAAGCTAGCCCCGATACGGTTCGCCAGGGGTATGAGTCTGCAATCCTTTCGGGCCTTTTTTGGGTCCCCAAACTTCATCCAGCGGTGGAAACCTTGGTGTCCTTGGGCCTGCCTGTAGAGCGCGACTGCGATCAGGTCTCTATCCTGTTTCGCAGGGAGATTTCTTCCAAGGGGAGGTCCCATTTTTGGATCAATGACATGACAGTTAGCTCCAACGGCCTTCGGCAAGTGGCCGTAACGTTGGTGGATATCTTTGGCCAACATGAGAATCAGAAGCTTCTGCAGGCAAATACTCACTTGGGGTACTTAGACCGTTTTTTGCCAGATAAGAAATTAAAGGCTGAGGTGACGGACGCCTTTGCCAAGTGCAGTGGCCTTCTCCACGAGATTCGTGAGATCACAGAAAAGTGGGGGGAGAGCGAAAAAGAGAAAGATTATTTGGAGTTTCGAATCAAGACCCTTCAAGAGTTAAATCCCTCACGAGATGACTTTGAACGGATTACCGCCCACGCCTCCAAAGCCGACTCTCGAGAAAAGGTGGTCGACCTTTTGTCACGCCTTACCAGCACCCTTGAGGGGGAAGATTCTGTCAGCCGTAGGCTTAGTGAGGCAGGAAAGATCTTCTCCCAACTCAACGCTGTTTGGAGCGAAGTGGGTACTGAGCTGGCAGAAACTTCCGCTCGTCTAGCTAACGAAGTGGAAGAGCTCAGCTATCAGGTGGAACGCTGGTCGGCCAGTTGGGAGGAAGAGGGCGAGGACGGGGAAGCCTGCCGTGCGCGCCTTTTTCTCTACCAGGAGCAGTTTCGAAAACTGGGCATCCGCGACGTCGATGCTTTGATTTCAGCCCACAACGAGATTGAGGAAAAGCTAAAGTCACTAGGGTCGGTGGAGGAACGTCTTGCAGAGAAGATGGGCGAATTGGCCAAGGCAAGTCAGCAGTTAGTAGCGTGCGGCGAGAAACTTTCTACGGTGAGAAAGATTGCCGCATTGGCGGTTGAGACTAAAGTCGCTGCAGAGTTGGCTGAACTGGCGATGCCACAGGCAAGGCTCTCAGTGGTCTTTCATCCCGTAGAGCGAAGTATTGCCGATTTGAGTGCGCCCATGGAGAGCGGAATTGAAAAGGTATGGCGTCAATGCCAGACCCGGTTATCAAAATCAGAAGAGCAGGGGATGGAGCGCGGTGAGTTTCTACTCTCCTCCAATCCTGGAGAACCCT
>JAYVQZ010000212.1:0-2138 GCA_043776735.1 Deltaproteobacteria bacterium
AACGTCGGCGAGGGAAATTTGCTTAATGGAGATAACGCAGGTCTGTTGCAACTTTCTTGGGATATGCTGGGCGCCTCCGACATTTACCTGAATCTCTACCCAAAAAATACTGAGGGGGAGTGAGTTATGTCGGCGAAACACGGCGAACGAGTATTTCTCGTAATTCTACTCCTGTTAATTATTTGTTTCCCTAGTTCGTGCTTCGGAAGCTTGGAGTCCTCCTTGCTAGGACTTAAGACCAAGCTCACCGGGGTAATTCTTCCGGTCATCTCGGTAATAGGATTGGGCTTCGCCGCAATGAGCCTTTTCACTGGGAATCCCCAGGCCAAGCAGCACATCGTGTACGCCATCGCCGGATGTATTTTCGGTTTTGGTGCCCAGGCAATCGTCGATTTTATTGGTCAAACCGTTCGCTAAAGGAATTAGAAATGCTCAAAAATTACTTGCTCATATTGTTGACTACAACTTCACTGGTTACCGGCTGCAGTTTCAAGGAGGCTCCCGATCCAGCAGTAAATCCGCCGCCCGTACCCGTGACGGCAGATCGCGGATTTAATGCGACCATTCTTGCTATGCCCAAGGCGAATCACTATGGGGTTCAGTTGGTCTGGAGTATTGCAAGCGATGCGTCTTCATGGCTCATTCAACGCCAAGAAGGCGGGGGACTGGAGAGCCTTCTTTCTCAAGTGGATTCTAAAGCCACAAACTATGTCGACACGCAGGTAGTGGCGGGGCGCACCTATCGATACCTGCTAAAACAACTCCCAGCCGATAAAAGTTCAGAGCCTCGCCAAGTAGTCCTAACCATTCCACGAGATTTGGAGGTTAGCGGTATGACGATGACCTCTAAGATTGAAGGAATTCGGCGCCTGTTTTTGAATGCCTCAGCCCGTCTTGTGACGGAGGGAAAGGATAGCCTGATTGCGGTTGAAGAAATCATCTCAGACAATGCCGTCATAGAGACCTTTGGCGAAGGGACGCGTGCTGGGGCGGGTCGCCCCGGCCGAGATGGAGGCGCCATCGTAATAAAGGCCAAAAGCGGTAGCGGCACGCTCTCCATATATTCTCGGGGTGAGAGTGGGGGAAATGGAATCGCCGGGAGCACGGGCAAAGATGGTGCCTTAGGAAAGAAGGCAGTACAGGCAATATCTACCCACCTGGCAGTTGACGTGGTGTGCGATTGCAGCGGTCTGGCTGACGAGTTACGCGAAAGGCTGAAGGGCATAAATCTTTTTGCCGCTCTTCAGTATCAAGCGGAACAGGTTCGGCATCGATGCATCCAGGAGCCAACGGATGGCTTTCCGGGGGGAGCGGGCACTGCCGGAGGGCACGGGTCTCATGGTGGACGCGGAGGCGATACCGCCAAGGTATTCGTAGAAGTTGAAAACAACTCAAATCTTGAAATTAAAACTTTCCAAGTGCCCGGTCTGGCCGGAGCCGGAGGCCAAGGCGGCAAAGGAGGCGACGGCGGCTTTGGCGGTGACGGTGATTTCCTTATCTATGACGCGTTTCGAAATTGCCGGGAATCGAAGCCAGGCCCAAATGGACCGGCCGGCTCGGATGGTCGTCCAGGATTAGGGGGGCAAGACGGCAAAGAACAGCCAATGTGCCTAAACTTAGGCGGAAATAAGAGCGCCGGCTGCAACAAGGCCGGGATTTAAATAGAAAGGATTTGGAATGTCGTTACTCGTGTCAAAAGTACCCCGCACTTTAGAAACCAAGGCTCGGCTTTTCGGATTTGAGCTAGGGGATTTGCTTTTGGTCTTTCTATATTTAGCGTTGAGCAATCTCTTCTTTGGCCATACCTGGTTAAAGGCGCCTCTAGTCTGGGGGGGCACGATGGCACTTGCCATGACCCTCCATTTTGCCAAACGGGGCAAGCCCGATGGGCATCTTCAAGACTACGCCGAATATCTGCGCGGGACGGGTCTTTACTCTGCGGCGCAACCCGACACCCAGTACCGTCCGTTCTGCCAAATACAAAAAACGAAGGGAACCCGATGAAAGAACCGCGCGTACGGCGATTCCACGCATTTTCTGAACACCAGGTCGAAAAATCACTATCCCATGAAATGCCTTACTGGGACTTTCTCTCCGGTTGTGTGGCCCTCGCTGACGGTTCCCTGGCCGTGGGCTTT
>JAYVQZ010000213.1:0-2133 GCA_043776735.1 Deltaproteobacteria bacterium
CGTCCTGATATCTCTCCGGGAATTGAGCTGGCCAAAGACCTAGTCTCTTCGATGGTTTCAAGGGTGAGTTCTGACCTGGTCATTACTCAACGTCTAATGGCGATTACGAGCCACGATTATTACACCTTTAATCATTCAGTGAACGTGGCGATCTATTCCATCGCATTTGCTCGCCGGGTTTTTGGCGAGGACAAAGAAATATTGGTCAATGCCGGTTTAGGCGGCCTGCTTCATGATTTGGGAAAAAGAAATCTCGAATGGGCAGTGATCAATAAACCGGGGCCTCTCACCAAACAGGAATGGGCCGAGGTGAAAAGACACCCGGAATATGGTCGCAATGCCTTGAGTGGCGTGCCGGTTTCCAATGATGTTCTTCGGGTGGTTTCCGAGCATCATGAAAATTTTGATGGCAAGGGTTATCCCGATGGGCTTAAAGGGGAAGAAATCTCCCTGATGGCGAGAATAGTTGCCATCGCTGATGTTTTTGATGCGCTAACCACTGACCGTTCTTACCACCAAGCTCTGGATGCCGAAGGGGCGATGGAGAAGATGTTCCGTATGCAGCCTGGCAAATTTGATCCCCAGGTTTTTCAGTCGTTTGTGACCAACTTCTCAAGCCGAGCACCCTACGTGTTGCCAGAAGGCTTCGACCCCTGTCAGCCCCAGATATTTAAAAAGGTGGCCGGCGGGAAGTAAGCATCCCTCGGCCGTTTCCTAGGCTTTCCCCTTGCGAAGGGTTCTACGAATTCGAAAAGCTTTGACACACCATCTGGATAGCGCCGAACTTGGGGCGTGGAATCTACAATGCCAGAGGACAAAAAGCCGAGAATCTTGATTTTAGGCGCCGGGTTCGCAGGACTTAACTGCGCCAGAGGCCTAAAAAATGTGAACGCTGAGATTACGGTAGTGGATAAAAAAAACCACCACCTCTTCCAGCCGCTCCTTTACCAGGTCGCCTCGGCAACACTGTCACCGGCTGAGATCGCAACTCCAATTCGTAGCGTGCTGAGAAATCAGAGAAATACCGAAGTCCTTCTTGCCGAAGTCACCGCAATAAACCTCGCCCAAAAATTTGTGAGCATCAAAACGGCGGAGACTTCAAGAGATCTCTCTTACGATTTTCTCGTCGTGGCCACGGGCGCTCGAGGAAGTTATTTTGGTCACGATGAGTGGGAGGCCTTTGCGCCGGGACTCAAGTCAATTCCTGATGCCACCGCAATTCGACAAAAGGTGCTTCTTGCCTTTGAAGCTGCTGAAATGGAGGAGTCACAAGAACGGCGTTCCTTTCTCTTGCACTTTATTCTTGTCGGAGGCGGACCCACGGGAGTGGAAATGGCAGGCGCTATTTCTGAACTGGCGAATATTGCTTTAGTGCGAGATTTTCGGCGGATTCACCCTAGTGACGTCCGGATCACTCTTATCGAGGCAGGCCCAAGAATTCTCTCTACATTCCCGGAATTTTTAAGTCAGCGTGCGACCGAAGATCTGAAACGCTTGGGTGTTGACGTGTTGGCGGGCACTCGGGTGATGAATATTTCGCAAGGCACGGTGGAGATCGAAGGAAAAAAAATACACGCCGCCACCATTATTTGGACCGCCGGAGTTGCGGCCTCTCCCGCGGGCCAATGGCTTGGTTCAGAGACCGATCGTGGTGGGCGCGTAAAAGTGACTCCGCAACTTCAACTTCCTCAAAATCCGAATGTTTTTGTGATTGGCGACACGGCCTATGCCGTTGATGAAACGCAAAAACCGCTGCCCGGAGTGGCCCCTGTAGCCATGCAACAGGGTAAGTATGTGGCGAATGCGATTAAAAAACTATTAAAGGGTGATTGGGCCCTCCCAGCTTTTCATTATGTGAACAAGGGAAACTTAGCGACCATTGGCAGGCGTGCAGCGGTGGCCGATCTTGGGTCCATTCGCCTGACGGGAGCCATTGCGTGGTTTGCCTGGCTCTTCGTGCATGTTTTTTTTCTGATCGGATTTCGAAATAGGGTATTGGTAATTATGGAATGGGCATGGTCGTATTTCTTTTCTCAGCGGGGAGCCAGGCTGGTGACGCCACAGAAGGAGTGACTTAGGACGCCCGAGTAGTTCTCCAGCTGACATTGCCGTCGCGTCCCCTTCGGGGACTTG
>JAYVQZ010000214.1:0-8207 GCA_043776735.1 Deltaproteobacteria bacterium
TGGATCTCGTTTTGGCGCTCAAACGCACCGCCTTTGTGGCAGCTGAGGAAGCTCTTCTGTCAGTTGGGTTAAAGGCAAGGCTACCCGTCGATGCCGGCCAGGTATTCGATTTTCGCGCCGAGTATATTAAGAATAGGAATTTGGTTGCTTGGAGCTTCTACAATCCAAAAAATCCTCTTGAGATTGTAGATATTATTCTGACTCACGATGTATCGAATATGAAAGTTGACCGGGTTAGAAGCGGTAGCGTTACACTAAAGGTGGCGTCGATAGCCGACCTCATCGTGATGAAAACAGCTGCCGACCGGCCCCAGGATCGCCAAGACGTGAAAGCTCTGAGGAAACTTCAATGAGGGCAGTCCAGTTTTTTAGTGATGACTATCTTGAGCAATGCCGTTCCATGAAACCGGAGGCAATTGTGGAGTTTTTGGAGAATTTTCGAAAGCTTCGCGGAGCAAAAACAAAGAGCCGGCTCATTAGTATAAAGGTTCCCGAGCCGCTCTTAGCTGCGTTCCGAACTCGCGCCGAGTTATCTGGAATTGCCTACCAGACACAGATAAAACGTCTTATGGAGGAATGGATTAGTGGGTCCCCAACCCGAAAA
This sequence comes from Deltaproteobacteria bacterium, assembly GCA_043776735.1. Classification (GTDB taxonomy): domain Bacteria; phylum Bdellovibrionota; class FAC87; order UBA2466; family UBA2466; genus JBGSST01. Next base: position 605 of record JAYVQZ010000214.1, read on the forward strand.
AGGTAGCGCGCCAAAGGAAAATGCCTTCTCGGGCCCCTGCTTTTAGCCCTCTTGTAACCGGACGACTATCCAAAGACATTGCGTCTGTTCGGCAATCCCTTTGGCGCGGATATTGAGGAATTCTTTGTCGGAATGCCGGGAGAGCTGGAGGGTCTCTCCACATTTCAAAACGAACCGCTTATCCGAGTTGAGATCGTAAATAGCCATTTCCCCTTCCGAGCAATAGATGAAATGCTCCTGACGGGCCAAGGGGAATAAGAGCTCTTCGTCTTTGGCCAGGCGGGTAGGGTAGATGCTGGCTTTGGCCTTACCTTGAAGGGCAAAGGCGTTAAAGTCGTCGCCAGGGCTCTGAACGGTACTTGAGGTTTCCCATTCCCCACTAAATGCATAGCTTTCCATTGGCCGCAATAGTTTCTCTGGCTTGCCTTTGTGCGAAAGCGTAATGGGGCCTCCGTTTAGCAGGACCAGCGTACGATTATATCCGGGAAAAAGTGAAAACGGCGCCGACTCAACTAGGGAGGCAAGGCTCAAACGCCAGAGGTATGGTTTTTGCGCATCGATCGCAATTTCGAGAGTGTTCCCTTTTCCATTCTTCCAGGGCTGATTGAGGTAGCTTGCTTGTTTTAGGTGTCTAGTGAGGATCATATTCCTATTCTTTCAGAGGCAAAATCCAATGGGCATGCCTTATTGATTCTGGTTGAGCTGCCAAGTCAATTTTAGGGTTGATGATGAGCTGCTTTTTTCGCTCGTTGAGCGATACCCACGCTTTAGCGTAAACGGAAACTTTTCCAAATCCAAAACGTTCAAATTGGCTGCTCAAAAATCGGGCGTATTGCCGGATTAATTCGGGGCGAACCTCCATGCGCTCTCTTTGTTCTTCGGAGAGATAGGCAAAGTATGCATTGTCTTGGTGTCTCGTCGATAGGTCTTGAAGGCGAATGCCAAAGCGTTCCATTTGAGCCGGGGGTAAATGGGGCACCAGATCGGCTTCCACCCATTGTTTTCCATCAGTGGTCACGGCGTGAAAGGTCACCCGACCCTCCTTGCTACGCAACTTCATTCGCCAGGAGAAAAGATGCCCCTCTTCTGTCCAACTCACTTGGCCTGGGTAGAGCAGATGGCGGAAGGGGAGAAGGGTTTGAATAAGAAAATAGGCAGTAAGAAGCGCAAACCCTAACTCTCTCGTTTTGGGATACGGTTGGGCATTCTCAATGTCCCCTCTTTGGAAAAAATGTTCAAGGTCCAATAAGTTTGGCTGAAAGAGGACGAATGTGGAGATCAGCATTAGCCAGGGAAAGATTCCGATCTCAAACAAAAATGAATTGGAAATATGAAAAATCGCTGTGGCCAGTAAGGCCGGTAGACGTGTGCGGCGATAGAGCAGAGCCGGGATCACAAAAAGATCATAGCTAAGGCCCGTCCAAGTAAAAAAGGTGACCATCGGTGAAGAAGTCATCCATTTCTGTATGAGGGGATTCTCAAAATGAAAATCTATCATCGATTGCATTGCCTGACCGCGAAGCCAATCCAAGGAGCTCAATTTTGCGATCCCCCCGTAGAAGTAGGGAATTCCAATTTGAAATTGCAATAACCGAACAGTCCACTGCGGAGTTTGGTGGATTCGGATCTTGGGATCGCGCAGCACATCCAAAGAAAAGGACCTGTGGGCGGGCAGAAATGGCATTAGGAAGGAAAGTAGGGCCACTAGATAGAAGTGATTTAAGTAAAAGGCCTGGTCGATCAAGAAGAAGTAAGTGAACGCGAAAAAGAAGAGAACGGTAACAATTTGATAAAACAACCCTAGTGCGATGCAGAGTGAAAGCAGCCCCATGACCCAGATATGAATTACCATTGCGGTCCCTGGCCAAGGATGAATCCACGAAAATCCAAAGTAGTGAAAATGGAAATCAGGGTTTAGGAAGTTTCTGGTGACCCACCCATAAGTCTGAAATCGAAAGCATTCCCAAAACAGGAGCAAACCAAAGGCAATTCGAAAATAGACCAGCGGCGCAATCGACGTGGGAGCCCATAACCATTGGATTAGTCGCGCACGTTGGTCTTTAAACATCACCAAAACTCTCCCGTGGACTCATCGGTATAAAATGAGGGGGGGATTAATTTCTTTGGCACGTTTCGTACGGAAGGATCCCAACCCAATAAAGAAAGCCCGTGCTGGCAGTGCCGGCACGGGCTGAAAGATTTACGGGATGTGCTAACGGTTAGTCTTCATGATGGTCGTTGTCGCCGTTATGATGGCCGTTGTTTCCATTAGTGCCACCATTGGTATTGTCTTCGTGGTCACTGTCATCGCCGTTACCGCGTCTACGGCGGTTATCATCGTTGTCGTTATGACGGTCGCCGTTAATTCGATTGTTGCCAGCTACCGTATGCGGGGTGCTACAGACAGTTGAGTTAGCCTGCGCTGTCACCACATTTCCGTGAAGGTTCCACGAGACATGACAGTCGGGGTCAAAGTCGACGTAGAAGACGTCATCTCTATCGCCTCTATAGAATGCCTCTGGCTGTCCACGATTAGCGCTACTTACTCCAGAGACGCCCACCGTGTCGTCATGATCGTGGTTATTAGAACATTGTCCGAAATGGTCTACGTCGTGACGTCGAGAACCATCATCGTCACCCACCCAAGCAACGTGGGTATGGGCAGCGTGGGTATGATTGTTGTCATCGTCATCCAGTTTAGGACGTATGCAACCGCTGGTAAATTTGTTGCCATCCAAATGGGCACCAATGGGGGCCTTATAGTCATCCCCGTAATTGTTGGTATAGCCAAAGAAGGCCCGTTTCTTTCCAGCCACGGGAGAGTTCTGAATACAAGTCAGTTTTGGAACCAACGTTGGCGTGGCCGGGGCACCTAGGGTATTTGCATAGAAAGTACCCGTACCTGCCAGAGTTAGCTTTTTCGCAATGAGAAGCGTGGCTCCGTTTTGGATCGTTGTGCTGGTATTGCCGCTCTGGGTAATGTTCAACGTGGCCCCAGGGATATAGACGGTTCCAGTAAGTTGGAGCCTGCCTAACGTTCCCCCGTTGTTCATATTGATCGTAGCGGCCGTCGTATTGGTTCTGGCCTGATAGATCGAAACGTTTTTGTATGCCCCTGTGGTAAGCGGAGACAGCGAAATATTTCCACCAGAGGACAGGTTCAAAGCTCCTCCGTTAACGAATATTAAAACACCATTCGAAGCTCCGTTAGCAGCAACGCTGATTTGCGAGTTACCAGTAGCAGAGAATCCGCCGGCGGCAATGTAGTAAATGCCAGAATTCATGGTCACATTGGCGTTTCCGCTCAGGTTGAGGCCGCCTGAATAAATACCAGGGTCAATTGTCTTGGTGACACTTACGATATTGAAAGCAGCTCCGCCCGTGTTCCTCGTGGCCATTGAAGTGGTGTTAGGTGCCGCAAGGGTAGAGTACGGGTCTGCGATGGCCGCAGCACCGGTAGTCAACGTTCCTACTAAGGCAGCACCAGTCATGCTTCTATTGCCCACAATGCTGATTGAGCTGGCAGTAATAGATCCTGCAGTTCCCGTGACGGCAGTGGCGGAATTTGAGTTTACGTAGAGGCTGGCGCCACTGATGTTAAAAGTTCCACCGGTGATGCTAACCGCACTGGCGGACGTGGGATCTAACGCCAGTACACCCATCGAGATAGGAGTGACTTGGCTTCCCGATCCAGAACCTGATCCAGAACCTGATCCAGAACCCGATCCGGAGCCTGATCCGGAGCCAGAACCGCTTCCAGTTCCTGTGCTGGTCAGATTATAGGAGATAGTTTGAACGTCGCGGATGTTCGCACTTTGATTGTTTACGTTACCTACAACGCCAGTTCCCACGATGGTAACAAGGTTTCCCACCTTATTAATGTTGTAATAATACGAACCGATGGAGTTGCCATTAGACGCCACCAAAGTTTGAACCGGACTGGTTCCAGTAAATCCAGTATTGACGTACTGCACATGGTATTTTGCCTGCTGCAGTGCGGATTCGGCCAGGAACTTTGCTTGCGCGCGTCCTCCCACGTAAGTGGAGTCGCGCATGAGGGCCTGCTGGTTATCTAAGATAGCAACGCCTGCTGCCACGAAGAGGCTTAAGATGAGCAGAGCTAGTGCTGAGATATAGCCTTTTTGATTGGACCGACTTGTATTTGAACTTACGTACCGCTTCATACATCACCTCGTTACAATTTTCCCTAAGGGGAAAAGATTTGAATTTGGTCCACATACCAGTGCGCGCCTATGGTTCTTAAAGAACCGGAAAAACGCACCTGGCTGCTTTGAGCAAATGTGTAGGCGCTCAAATCTTTTTGGACAAACTGGGGGGCCAGCTGCATCGTTCCGGAGGCGTCCGAAAAAACGGTGTGCCACGCTGACCCATCATAATAGTCCACTACGAAAGAGTCAGGAACGCCGATGGTTCCGTCGTTAAAGTAATTAAAACTTACTGAAGCCGCTGTTGTTCTAGCTAGATCTACGGTGACTTGAATGGTGCTGGTGTTTTGGCCGGCTGCCGCCTGACTATCCACCACCAGGTACTTTCCATAGCCGGCGTTGCTGGCCGCTACAGTCCAGGTGCTTGCGGCACCAGCGTTCACTACCCAGCCATTTGCTAAAGTATTGCACTCAAAACCTTCGGTGAAGAGAAACTTTCTTTCCTTCAACTCAGGAAAAATAACGTTATAGACCGGAAAGTCGTTGGTCTTGGCTTGGTCACCTTTGCCCACCAAATTCACCGTCAAAAGTGAATTCACTGCTTGGCCGACACCATGAGAAATTTGTGAAAAACTCGTACTGGCGTATTTCAAATTTCTCGCAAAGACTTTTCCCCCGGAGCAAGCAATGGCTAGCGAAGTGCTTTCCTTCTTTCGATAAAGGGTGCGGTAGGTAGAGCCCACAGCGTTGTCCCAGTAATAGTATATGCGGTTGCTGTTTCCATCGGCCATGCAAACGGCGTAACATTGAGTCGGGTCCACATACGTTGATAACATACCGCTTGCCTCCTTTTCGATGGTGTCCATAACGCCCACTAGATCGTTCCGATAGCCATTATTCGTTATCAGTGATGAAAAAATAGTTACCCAGGGAACAATGAAGACGAACAAAGCCCCGAGGATTCCGCTAGAGACGATGACTGCTAGCATCACCTCCAGCAGAGTAAATCCTGATTGGTTTTTAAGTCTCTTTGCCATTCTTCCTATTTCCGTTCAATGAATTCTTGTTTGATTATTCGTTACAAGAACCCGAAGTTTTCCAACCCACGTAATAAGTGGTGGCTCCCTCGAATGTGTAATAGGAGCAGGGTGCCGAATCCACGTCGCGACTGTAAGTAGGCAGCGGGAACATTTTTGAGTCGCCTATTTTTGGTTTCGTCGAATTTTGATAAAAGTTATCTGGTCCTTTGGCCGCGCCATTGTCCTGGCAGTATCGGTCAAATGCGGTTCGAGTGGGGAACTGGCCAGTGGCGGCCTGATCAGAAGAATAGGAATTATCCCCATTTCGGATGAGATCTACGAGGTTTTGTTGCGCGTCCTGGCAACTGCCACCCGAGGCCATATTGACTACGTCCTTGCCAAGGGCGTTCACCCGTTGGGTGAAGAACAGACACATCAACACTGCCATCGTAATGAGTGAATTCCGCATACGTGCCTCCAAGATTTTGGCGGTAAAATACCGCTCTACATTGTCAGTGTAGGGGGAGGGCGTGGTGCAATTGAGAAGAAATTGTGAAGAAATGGACACAATTTGCGGGTAGTGAGCCTAGACAAGCCAAAAAGCAGGCCACAATTGTGAAGAACCATCCCGTATATTGGGGACGCCGTTTGACTGCTCGGACCACAAGGTCCGGTAGTCTCAGCCATGTCAGTTATGGGGTGTTCTCTCGGACCACAGGTCCGGGAGTTCCAGCCTTGTCAGTTTTGAGTTGATCTCTCGGACCACAGGTCCGGCAGTCCCAGCCTTGTCAGTTACTGGGAAACATCGTCACGGCTTCGTGAATAGCTTCTTCACTGTCACCGACTGGTGGCCAGCAGCCCATTGAATCTCAACCTGAACCATTTTTAAATCAGTGGTGCCAGAAGTCACCGAGTTAAGACTGATGACGCCGTTAGCGTTAGGCGGGGCAACGTTAAAAACATGTACATATTGGGAATACCCGGGAAAGTTAGTCAGGGAAACTCCTGCCTCATCTTGTGGCGGTGTAATACGTCCCCACCCGCCGTTGGCGGCAAACTGTTCGTAGTCGTCTATGTCATCAAAATTTCTGCGATCGTACGATCCGTTGATAACCTCCCCGGTTTCCGCGCCGTTTCCTGGAAACGCTACACTTTCCATGAATCGTCGTTGGGAGATTTCATTCATTAATGCGTTGCCTAAGTAGGTGCCCTGGGTACGGGCGGAATTATCGGAATCCACGACGAAGGCTGTGGAATACATAACGGCAATAGCAGGCATGCCGAGGCTAACCACTACTACCGTGGCTAATACTTCAACAAGGTTAAAGCCTCGCTGTTTTTTTCGTGAACGAAATAGAATGGCCCGCATACCGAAAATTTTACAGTCGCTCTGTGAAGGGATTGTGAACAGATTATGGCGATTGTGACAAAAAATTTACTTCACAGACAGTTGAGCCTAAAAGTGTGTGGAGATCCCAACAACTCCCGCCATATTAATTATCTGCCGAAGTATTTCTGGCAATGATGCGGAGGCATTACGGGGAACGGGGCCCCTACTTCTTCGACCATCCTTGCAACACATCCCCCAACTCGTGCGAGATTTCTTTCCCCTTGGCCACGAGCTCTTTCTTGACGCCATTCCAATCCGATTGAATGCGGTCCATCTTGTAGAGAAGTTGCTTGGCTTGCCGTTCTAGCTTTCGCAATTTGGCCATTAAAAGTGAAATCTCAGGATCCATACTACATCTTCTGCGGGGCGGGAATTCCTAGTAGGCTTAGCCCTTTTTTCAGAACTACGGCCGTTGCTTCAACCAAAGCCAGCCGGGTTTCCCGCTGGTCGCCAGTGGCTTCCTTTATCGAACAGTCGGTATAAAAGCGGTTGAATAGCTTGCAAAGATCGTAAAGGTAACCCGCCAATACTGAGGGGCGATAGCTATCGGCTGCTTGAACGGCAAACCTGTCAAAACGGCCCATGAAGTAGAGAAGCTCTTTTTCAATATCTGTTTCAAGAACCACGGTAAACTTCGCTGACGGGGCGCCCAGTTTTTTCTCCAAACTCACACAGCGGGCGTGGACGTATTGCAGATATGGCCCGGTATCCCCGTCGAGTTTGAGCCAATCGTTGAGCACAAATCGGATGACGCTGTTGCCATCCACTCGAAGAAATCCAAATTTAAGGGCGCCCAAAGAGATCATCTCTGCGGTGCTTGTGATCTCCTCATCGGTCCATTGCCCCCGGTACCTTTCGAGGTAGTCGGCGATCACCTTTTGCTCCATGACCAGCCGCAATTGGTGGAGCGGCATGCCAGTCAAACTGCGCGAGCTAAACGGCGCACCTTCTTCGGTCGTAACGGTTTCATAGGAGAGATGTTCTGAACGGGCGGCTTGCGGGTAACCCATAAGCTCAGACGTTTTAAA
>JAYVQZ010000215.1:0-2126 GCA_043776735.1 Deltaproteobacteria bacterium
GGAAAATCACGCGGACCCCAAAGTGCGGGTTCGCCTTAGTTTTAAAGACTTTAAAAAAAACACCCAGGGAAAGGTCGAATCGGCTCAATACGTTATCCAATACAAAACGCTTTATCCCGAGGAGATTCGAGAGGCTCAGCAGATCGAAATAAAGGGAAATAGTGTCCAAAGGTTTCTGCTCGACTTCGGCTACGGTGCGATTCCCGTCCAGGTGATCCATTTAGAGGTGAATCGAAAAAAGGAAGGAACCGCCTTTTTTATTGAACTTGGTGACATTGATAATGTGAGGAACGGAAAGCCGGAAACTCAGGTTTGGGTCCGAGTTTACCACTGCGACGCTGACGTGCTTCGTTTTATCCCGGAAGGCCACAAGCATTCGGCATCAGAGTTTCAAAAAGCTTTGGCAACCTACGGGCGCTTACGCAAGGAAGGGAAACGAGTGATTCCTCAGTGCTTTGAGCTCACTTCTCCTTTTCGCATCCCTGGCGGTTTGGCCATCACCGAACTTCGTGATTTTGTCGGCATACTAGTGCAACGGCACCTAAAAAACCCTAACAAGCCGACGCACACGAACCGATTTGAAATTAAAGAGGACGAGCTCGTCCCCTTTGGTACCTACGAAGATTTCAAACGCTAATTTTTTGCAATCTCTTTTTCCCTGCAATCCAGGCTTAGAGTCACCGTCATTTCCGACTTTGGGTAGGAAAAGAAGGTTGTCACTTTTCGTTTTTCCAGGGGAGCCATCGCTAGTTTATCGGGGCTAGGCTTTTCGATATCTCCAATCCTAAACAAGGTTTGGCAAACCTTCTTTTTGTTCTCCAAATTGGAAACGTCATAATGAAGCTCTAACGTCTGCGGAGCCCCTTCTAGGGTAAAACGACAACGTACATTCTCCTTGGGCGAGAGGTTGTGAGTCTCACAATGAAACTTCGGGATAGTACTGCGTTCTCGAACGTCCAAATAGAAAAAAGGGATGGTCGCCAAGCACCACATAGCAAAAGCTCTGGCGGCGTAGGTTTGCTTTTTGGCTACCAGCTGGTGCTTGCGAATGAAAGGATCTAGGAGGGCTCCAATACCTAGTGAAAGAATGCATATGAACGAAGCAAAAAGAATGGAATAAATGGGGCCGGTTAGTGAGGTGACTCCGGGCAAGCAGGTCCGATGGATGCAATTGACGTTCTGATTTTCTGGAAACAACCAAGAGACGAAAAAAATTCCAGCGTGGCATAAGGTTGCCGCCCACCAGGGCAATATCCGCTTATCTTTCGTCGTAAAGAGCCATAAGAGACCCACGGGAAGGATATAAAAATGGTAATGGCTAAGGAGAAACTCATCCATAGGATTTCCAGGCTGGTACATGAACTCAACCAGCCCAAAAAGATTTTTTCCTGTAAAGAGTCGCCAAAAATTATCTACTATCCAAAAGGATTGCGTCGCTAACGCGACACAGATCCAACCCAGCCCAAACCCCCGATGATTAAAGAACAGGCAGAGCCCCACGTTGCAAAGGGCCAAATTGCAAAACCAAAAGTACATCCCTTCATCCCAGCCATACCTAACTCCGCTGACGGTACTGTTCACTAAAAACCAAACGAAAAAGACGCCGCCTACAAACTTGAAAAAACGGTCGAGTGAATTTGGCATTTCTCTATTGTCCCATGAGCTTGGGCGTTCCCCAAGTGACTGCTTGAGTTTGATCCAGCGATAACAGCGGGATAGGTGATTTCCCAGAGAATTCGGGACTCTTACGCGCGTTGTATAGGAGGTAGCCATCACTTAAGTCGTAGTTTCCAAGGCTTAGTCATTTCTGGACTCCCCCTGTGTAACCTGTGTACGAAAGCGATGCTTTGAACGTCGGCTTGCGAACCTGACATTTCACCAAAAAGCAGGCACTGGCTTTGCACTACTAGGTCTTATTATGAACCCAAGAATCTTCGCATCACTTGCATTACACAAGACTCGAATACTTACGGCCTTTGCCGTACTCAGCCTGGCACTTTTTAGCGCCTGCTCCTCCGGGTCAGGAAAATCCACTTTAGATGGCAACAATCCCAATCTTCTCGGCGATGGGACACCCCTTGGTGGTGGAGGAGGCGGAGGCGGGCTTTTAGGCGGAGGCGGAGGGC
>JAYVQZ010000216.1:0-8171 GCA_043776735.1 Deltaproteobacteria bacterium
TTGTAGAAAGCGCTCGGCGAGTAAAGGTTACGACCAAAGATGGCATGGAGGCCCTTGAAGCTACCAACCTAGTGATTGCCACGGGTTCTGTGGTCTTCGACATTCCGACCCTTCCCATGAACGGAAAAAACATTTTAAGTTCTACCGAGGCGCTTGCCCTTAATACGCTACCAAAAAAGATGATCGTGGTGGGTGGCGGTTTCATTGGAGTCGAAATTGGCACGGTCTACGCCAAGCTAGGGACGCAGGTGACGATAGTTGAGGCGATGGATCGCCTACTTTTGACCGTAGATCCGGAACTGGTGGCTGTGGTGGAAAAACGCCTACGAAAAATTGGCGTTCGCGTACTTTTAAAAACTAAAGCGCTGGGCCTTAAAGAAAAAGATCCGGTTAAAGCAAAGGATCTTCACCTTGAGGTGGAACTGCCAGAAGGAAAGAAAGAGACTCTCGACGCCGACGTCATTCTTGTTTCCGTTGGGCGAAAACCCAATTCTGCAGGAATCGGTCTTGAGAAGATTGGCGTAAAAATGGACGCCAAGGGGAATATTCAGACCGACTCGTTGGGGCAGACCTCGGTTCCAGGTGTTTATGCTATTGGCGATGTTACCGGTGCTCCCCAGCTAGCGCACCGAGCCTCGATGGACGGGGTTTTAGTTGCTGCGACCATTGCCGGAGACAAGTCGCATCGGGATTATAAGTCGGTTCCTTGGGCAGTCTTTTCGGATCCCGAAATCGCGGTTTGTGGGCTTACTGAAGCCGAGGCTAGAACCAAGGGATTCCAAGTGGTGGTTGGCAAATTTCCTTTTGCCGCCTCTGGGCGCGCTTTGGGCACAAATGAAACTGACGGTTTTGTGAAGTCGATTGTAGACGAAAAGACCGGGCAGATCTTAGGCGTGCACATTGTTGGTCCCGAAGCTTCGAACCTAATTGCTGAAGCCAATCTTGCTATTGAGATGGGAGCCACCGTGGCTGATGTGGAGAGGACGATTCATACTCATCCTACTTTGCCTGAAGCATTTCCTGAATCTCTAGAGGCAGCATTGGGTCATGCGATTCATATCTTTAAACCTAAGGGAGCCGGACGTCCTTCGGATCGTGACGGCGTGGTACGGTCTACGACAAACGCATGAAACAAGCCCGAGCCATAGAAAATCCCATCCTAAAAGTTGCCGAACTTATTGATCTTGGCACCAAGGAATATCTTGAAGTCTATGGAATGCAAAAGGCCTGGGTAAAGAAGAAAAAAGAGAGAGCCGATCAGAGCGATCTCTTAGTCCTTGTTGAGCATCCCGCTGTATTTACCTACGGGCGAAAGTGCGGTCCAGTTCCGGAGATTGAAGACGGGAAACAACGGGTGGCAGTTGAGCGTGGTGGTGAAGTGACTTATCACAATCCTGGTCAGCTGGTCTGTTACCCCATTCTCTGGTTAGAAGCTTCGGAGCGTAGTGTCCCAGGCTATTTACGAAATTTGGAAGAGGCTTTAATCCGGACGCTTTTTGAGTTTGGCCTTGCCGCTGATCGTAAAGAAGGGTGTACCGGAGTTTGGGTCGATGGCAAAAAACGCAAGATCGCAAGCCTTGGGGTGGCCATCACCAAGTGGGTCACCTACCACGGCTCGGCCTTAAATGTGGACAATGACTTATCAGGCTTTTTTGAGATAAACCCGTGCGGGCTTCCCAGCTCCCTTATGACTTCGATGAAAAAAGAGCTGGGAGAACGGTGCCCGTCAGTTTCTCAAGTGAAAGAGGCCTATGTGAGACATTTTTCAGATGTGTTTGGTCGTCATATTGTCGTATGAGCGCAAAATCGGTTAGGATCGTGATGTATGTTTGATAAGAAACTCGAAAATCCCGCTTTAGGAAAACTTGATCGAAAAAAGCCACCGCGCCATTATGCCATCATCGATCAAAAAGGCTGCACGGGATGCCATGCGTGCATTCCGGTTTGCCCCGTAGATTGCATCGAGCAGGTCCCGGGGGAAGTTCATCCGGATTTCATGCGGTTAGTAGAAGTAGATCTTGAACGATGTATTGGCTGTGAGATGTGCGCCGATATCTGTCCGTGGGAAACTATCTTTATGGTGGCTCCTACCGAAACGCCTGAAAAGGCTAAAGAGTGGACGGTCCGTTCGATTCTTTATTCTGCGCTTGGAGAGAATTCCGACCCCGCTGCCGCTCTTGCGACTGAACCTCAAGACCGCTAAAGGTTTCCCAATCCGTCTAGTTTAAGGGCCCAGAGAGATATCTCTCCACAGCACGTTCCAGGGCGGCCTCTGGAGAGGGCTCTTTACCAACGGTCAAAGCAACCGCACCCCATCTACACAGCGTTTCTTTTGCCTCGTCTTCAAATTGTCCCGACAAAACCACAGCTTGGATAGGATGCTGACTAACCTGACTAACAATCTCTCCTACCAACTTACCGCGTTGCGTTTGTGCGTCAGTTTTCCCTTCGCCGGTAAACACATGGGAATGAAACGGCAAACGAGCTGAAAAACCTACGGCTTTTAAAAAAGTACTCGCTCCCGGCACAAGCTGGGCATTCAGTGCGCCAAACAATGCGGCAGCTATTCCTCCACCAGCCCCAGTATGAACGTCGTCATTGATTTTCAGGATTTTTTTCCAATGGGCGAAGCCCAGTTCTAGCTCGGCGACTTCATCGGAATTGGCACCTTTTTGAGGAGCAAAAACAGCGGCGGATCCATTAGGACCAGTCAGAGGGTTTTGTACATCACACCACGCTGTGAGCTCTATACCCTCAATCAAGCTTCTATCAGGGGGCGATAATGAAGTGATTTTGGACAATGTTTCCCCGTTGCCCGTGCCTCCTAGAATTCTAAAGCCAAGGGCCTGGAGCATCCCGCTGCCGCCATCGTTGGTTGCGGTATCGCCGATGCCGACGATTACTTTAAGGGGTTTATCGGGAAACGAGTTTCTAATCCTAGTGAGTAACTCACCGACGCCCCGGCTGCTGGCCGTCATAGGAGAGAGGCGGTCTTCAGGCAGACTGCAGACGGAGGCGGATTCAAAAAAAATGGTTCGAGCCGGAAGCTGGAGGACTTCAGACTGGTTGGGTTCATCCAGCGCGTTTCTGCTTTTAAAACTATAGACCTTTCCTCCGATGGCTTTCCAAAGTCCAAAGAGAGTGCCTTTTCCCCCATCCCCGGCAGGAAGCTCGGCATAGGGAATGCCATTTTTGGCTAATACTTTAGCAACGGTTTGGCAGGCTTGTGCCGAAGTCAGGGTGCCTTTAAAGGAGCCCATGGCAATGAGCGCCGAGGTGAGCTTAGAGGCTGTCGTTTCCAATAGCTTCTACAGGACAGGCTGCCATCGCCTCTTCGCATTGCCGCGACTCAAGTTCGTTTTCTGGCTGCTTGAAAACAATGTCGTGGTCTTGTTCAGAGGACTCCTTGAAGTTATTTGGAGCGGCTTCCGAGCAGACGCTACAGAGTATGCATTTGCGGTCGACGTACCATTGGCCTGGCACGTTATCTTGATATTTGTCGTTTTTATCCGCCATCTGAGGTCCTTTTACTCGCTAACTTTAGTGATAGGAAGGCAAAACCGTCAAATTCTGACAGGACTTCAGCCTAACGCCCAGGGCCTAATTGAGGGCTAACCTCTTATTTTATTGTGGAGTTCGGGGGGTAATGCGGAATGGATAGGGACCTTGCTTGGACTGAGGATTCCATACGCGATGTCCTTCCAACGGAAGTGGCTTTTATAAAACTCGCGCGTTAAAGGTCGCTGCTCTCGCAGGCCTCTTAAATCCTTGGCGGCACGCACTAGCTTGTCGGCATAAAGGACGGGGTCCAATGAGGAGAGAATCAAAGGACTCTTCTTAAAAAAAGTCGTATCGGTCAAATTGCCAATGGTGCTAGCCGTGGGCACCCCATGAGCTAAGGCGGCGATTAGAGAGCCGCGGCGTGGGCTGGCTCCGTCGATAAATGGGGCGGCGCATAGGTCTAGACACTGAAGCCAACGAGAGACTTGTTCATTAGCAAGATATCCTGTGCAGTTATGCGAAACTTCTTTGTGTTGGGGAAAGTGCCTAACAAATTCTTCCTCCGTTGCTCCAATGAAAACCCAATGGCAACGCACGCCACTCTTAGCCAAAGCGCGCATGCTCTCAGAAATGTAGTCGAATCCCTTGCCCGCACTCTGCAGGCTAAAAACACCAATGGCCACTTCCTGGGACGCGATACCGAAACGCCGGCGGAGGGTCTCTCTCTCCGTGCTGGCAAAGGGAACCACCGGGACGTTGGAGCCTACGGGCAGCCAATGGATGACATTGCTTTTCCAGAAAAACATATTTTTAAGAAGGGTGACCCAAGGCTGAACACTGACCAAAACCGCAGCGCTTACTCCCACTAGAATTGCGAGGGACAAACGTTGAAAGGGTCCGGTAAAAAAGGACAATGGATCGGCAAAGGCGGCCCACGTTTCATGAACCACAAGGTGAATCTTTGTCTTTTTTCTATTTACCAGAAGCAACGCCATTGGCAGCCAGAGGCTAGTTCCTCTGGGGGAGTAGAGGTGGGGCACCCAGTTAATGATGAGAAGCTCGGGCCGGCGTATTGAGAGCTCTCTCAACAATGAGCGCATTCCCAAGATTCCCCAGGAGCCTACTATATTGCGAACTCGAATGCGGTTGTCGGGCAACGTGTTTGCTTGTTCGCTGCCACACAGGACGGTGACCTCATGTCCTTGATCGATTAGCTCTTTGGCGAGCTGTGCCGTGTAGTCCCCAATGCCGCAATGAGTAGGGGGAATGCGTCTGGTTATTATGGAAATTTTCATGAGTGGGAGTCGGCGATATCCCATTGTCTCACTGACTCAAATTTGTAAAAAGGCATTAATCAGATAGTGGAAAGTAGCGAAGAATTTCTAGCGCTTGCTGGTTTTTTAGATGGTTTTGCTTTGGCAGGAGATTTTAAGTCACTGGCTTTTTTGAAGTCTACGTCCGAACCATTGTCCAATGCGGCAAAACGATCTTTTTGAGCCTTGATGTAGCGGTTCAGTTTTTCAACAACTAGAAACTTACGCCCGTGTTTGTGAGCGGCCACCGCAGTAGTCCCTACACCAGAAAACGGATCTAAAATCCAGTCTCCCGGACTAGTTCCGATAAGAACGACGCGCTCAAGAAGAGCTAAAGGCTTTTGGCTGGGGTGTCCGGCGACCCGTTCTTTTCGAGGCGTGAGCGGCATCGTCCACACGTTCCTAAGCTGCTTCCCTTCATTGAAGGCCTTGGCGTCTTGATAGTTAAAAGTCCACTTGGAAGCGTCTTTGTTGCTGTTGTTGCAAGCCCAAACCATCTGTTCAGAGCTTTCGGTAAGCATACGGCAGGTGATATTGGGTTGCGCGTTTGGCTTAACCCACACAATGCTATTGAGCACCTTGCGATCGAGCTGCTGGAGAATAAATCCAAGTGTATAAATATTGTGATAAGTGCCAAAGAGAAAAAGGTTTCCATTGGGTTTCACCACACGGCAAACCTCGGAAATCCAACGGAAAGAAAAACCAAAATACTCTTCTTTTGTGAACTGGTCCCAGCTCTCTTGCATGGTGACGTGTTTTGAAAAGGCCCAGGTCAGCCCCTTCTTTTTACTCATATTGTAAGGAGGATCGACGATACAGGCGTCAAAGGAGGAATTGGGAAGACGGCCCAGGACATCCAGCGCGTCGCCTAGAACACACGTCGATCGTTTTAGTTTCATCAGTTTTAGTGAACCGCTGAGACAGAAGTAGAAATTTTGGGAAACGGCAAAAAGCTTCGGGTTACTCCAAAGCTTTCATAGGCACGTTCTACGTTTTCAAAAACTTCTTCAAAGAGTGCCCTGCGATCTAGTCCTACGTGCAAAGCATCTTTGTCCATCGAGCGAGAAACGGTTTCGGTAAACTTCATGATGAAATACTGCGCCGCTTTAACATAGGTGCGGCCAAACAAAGACATTCTGTCCATGATGTCGGGAAGGACAATGTGGAGGAAGTGCAAGTGACGGGCTTCATCGGCCTGCAGGGAACGGCAAACTTCAACACCCATGGGGTCGAGATTGGCTACTTTCGCGCGTCTTAGGAACGCATGGGCAAAGTTCTCCGAGAAAAGGGTGGAGAAGAGCCAGTTTTCTACCCGGTAAAAGCCCATCGAGGCCATCTGTCCCAGCACATGGTATTTGTAATCGTACTTGGATGGGGCGCCGAGTTTCTTAAGGTAATTTTCCAAAACAAAAACGTGGCGAGCCTCATCAAAACATTGGGCGGAGAGATAAAAGGAGATTTCATCGCTTTTTAAACGGTGAGCCGCTTTGGGCATCATTTGGGCAATAACGTTAAGACCCATCTTTTCCAACGTGTAGAAAATGGTGACGAACCGAACCCAAATCCGTTTGGTCTCCGCATCCATTTCTATTTCAGGTTCAAAATTAATTTTATTGGGCGCAAACCATTGTTGTGAGCTGGCTTGAAGGTAAAGACGGCGGATTTTCTGTTCGTTGACCCAAGCAGAATCGTTGGGAGAGGGCCTGAGCAGAAGCTCTTGAAGCGCCGGGCTATTGTTTCCCAGAAGCAGTCCCGCGCCTTCCCGCTTTGTCGGGGGTGTTACCGTCGTTTGGTCCATAGGATTAATTTCCTCTTCGCTTCCATTTCGCATAAAGGGGGATGACCGTCAACTTTGAGCCAAAACAAGGGATATTGGTAACTTAACCCAGTTTTGCCGCGCGGCATTACCCCTATAGAGAGTCTTTTAGTATGACCGCACTCTACCAAAAAATGGGATTGTCTGGCCTCTTTTTTAGCAGCGCTATCTAAGAACTTGTCAGCCCCTCAGTATTTGCCTGTGCACTCACTAACCAAGAATGGGGGGCTCTGCCCTAGGAAATCATTCGTTTTTCCCCCGTATTCCGGAACGCCAAAAGGGCTCTGTCAGAGGCGCTTACACCAGTCATGTTTTTGCCCTTTAGAGGGAAAAACACAGTGTTTTTGAGGGGTTCTCCAAGGGCCGCTTAAGTTTTAAACAGTAGCGTGACAGAAAATGGAATTGCCTACTAAGGGAATACTCCCCGGAAGGGCCAGTTTACGGAAGGACTGAGGGTAAAGAGTCTGTTGGAACACCGCTTGCACAACTAGCTCCTGTGAGTCGTGCAACGTTTGGGCTGTGGTGATTCAAATCGCCAATAGACTGGGCGGCTGTAAGACAAAAAGTTGTTTTGTTGTTGATGTAGCTTTTGAACGTAGCGCTGGTCTTAATTATTTTTGAGACCAGAGCTTGTAGTTAAGCGGGGTTGTGATGAACCGTCGAACGTTATTTGTAACTATGGGTTGGATTGCTCTGAATTTGCTCAGTGCCTCTCCTCTTTTTGCCGTACCTGAACATGCCGAGGAAAAGCCGGCTGCTGGAGCGGATGTTAAACTTCCCGCTACAGGCGATCGCCCCACGTTAGACAGTGTGCCGCTGCCTGCCCAATACGATGACCTACTTAAGTCACTTAAAAAAGTGACCGCTAGTGGATTGAAAATCACAGAACAGGTAGCTATTGATGGCAAGATTGAAGATAAAAAAATCGACATTGCCGATGTGGAAGCCCTCAAAAAATGGGTAAAGAATTTTACGGTCTACCGAGAGGACATGAAGAAATGCGCGATCAATCGCGATCGTAGTGCTGATCTCATGGGAACTTATCTTGATAATTATGTGGCCGAGCTTTTTAAAGTCATTACCGCTGACCCCACGAAAGCAAAGGGCACGGATGCTAAAGGGCTCATTACAGCCACACAGCAGATAATTCGCTTTCTTGATGCCAAAAAGGTCGAATTTAAGAGCGAGCTAAAAGATTTTGAAAAGACCGATGATGCCTTTAAAACTCAGATTGTGAAGACGTTTGAAGTCTTCTTTGGTCCTATGAAAGACCAAAAATTTGATGAAGCCACAGCTTCAGCCTTTAAAACTGGTACGGCTCCTGACGAAAAAACACCCTACGCTTCCCTCGTGACGGATATGAATCTGGCTGTGAAAGCGTTGAAAGACCGGGCTCTAAATGGCGATAAAGTTTGTAAGCCTATCTCTGCAGCTCCTCCTAAAAAGGTAGTCAAAGAGAAAACGGCTGCCGAAATAGAAAAAGAGAAAGCGGACAAAGCGAAGAAGGCTGAACTGGATTCCAAGGTTGAGCCTCCAAAATT
>JAYVQZ010000217.1:0-8144 GCA_043776735.1 Deltaproteobacteria bacterium
TGCGGAATTTTTTCTAAACGAGACGCTGCAGAACTCATTTCCCGTGGTAATGCGCACGTCCACTCTACGCTGTTGGCTCGTCGCGACGTTTGTTTTGATACCACCAATCAAATTTTGGCTCTCAATCAGAGAAAAGATTACCCGTGGGAAGAAAAAAGCCGGGCAAAGACCGTTATCATTCATTCCAGCAAAGAGCGGCATGATGTTATCCGGCAGGCGGTGGCTCAAATCAAAGCGGGGCCGAATCGGGAGTTACGCGAAAAAGTTTTAGGAGTTCTTGAAGAGCTCATCACCAACTCCATCTATCATCCCTACCGGAACGAGAAGGGGGCACCCAAGTACCGAAGAACGAAGCCGGCCTTCCTTAATGAAAATGAATGGCTCACCGTCCGCTTCTATTCCGACGAACGTGGCGTCTACCTTTCTGTGGCCGACCAAGGGGGAAGTTTAACCTTTGATAGCCTAGCAAAGGCGTTTTCGCGCTGTTACGGGGACCAAGGGAATCAGATCGAAGACAAAGAAGGCGGCGCAGGGCTCGGCGTCTACATGATTTTTGAAGCGGTGACCCACTTAAAAATTGCCGTTGATAACGGGGGCAGCACTGAGTTCTCGTGCTGGATCTCAGACAAGAAGCATTTTGATCCAGAGTATTTTTCATTTAACTTTTTTTCGTGGAGGTAACGTGTCAGCCGTAGAAAAGAAACTGCATTTGGATAAGTTTTCGTTTGAGACAAAGGTGCGTGGTGACAAAAAAATCATTCATTTGCGCGGCGAAATAGATGAGGACACCTCTTTTGAGGATGTTAAAAAAGTGGGCGGTCCTTTTGTCTTTAATTTTAAGGAGTTAGACAATATTAACTCCTGTGGAATTCGCACCTGGGTAAACTTTCTAAAGGAACTGGGCAACATCAAATTTGCCTACGAAGAGTGCCCGCCGCTGGTTGTGCGGCAGATGAACATGGTGCCCAGCTTTAAAGGGGGCGCCACAGTAATTTCGGTTTACGTCCCTTACGTATGCGATGCTTGCGAAACGGAAAAACTAGTTTTGATTTCTGGTGAAAAGCTGGCTGACCCCTCTTCGATTCCCGAATCCTTCACCTGTGAAAAATGTAAAAAAGGAGAAATGGAACTCGATGGCCACCCCGACCAATACTTCGCCTTCCTCCGCTGATCCGCAAGGGATGAGTGAGGAAAGGATTCACGCCGAGCTTAAGGCGTGGGCGCAACGGCACCGTAGCTTCCTGGAAGTATTCCTGGATGCTTATGTGATCGTCGATCCCTTTTCTAAGGTGGTCGATTTTAATGTCGCGTTCACTGAGCTCAGCGGAGAATCATTTCGGAAAATTCTTAAGATCGGCCTTTTTGCCGAACTTTTGAAAACCGAATTTGGTGTAGAGAACTGCCCAACAAGACAGATTCTTTCCGCCCGCAAGTTGGTGCGTTTGGACGAGTTGGCGGGCAGCACAAAGGCCTTTCCTACGCTGCAACTTATTCTAAGCGGCGTGCCGGTGTTTACGGAGAACGACGAACTCATTGGGGCCTTCCTAACCATTCGTAACGTTTCTGCCGAGAGCGAGCTACAGAAGAAATATGACGAGCGTAAGAAAGATGCGGCCACCGATGGGTTAACCAAACTCTATAACAAGGTCTATACCGAGTCGATGATGCTACGGGGAGTACTTGGACAGGTTCGGGGCATGAACAATCTTTCGATCGCCCTTACTGATATCGATTTCTTTAAGAAGGTGAACGATACCTACGGGCACAGCGCAGGCGACTACGTCTTGGCACAGGTTGCCGGTATCTTAAAGAGTGTAGCGCGAGAATCCGATGTTGTCGGTCGGTTTGGTGGCGAGGAGTTTATGGTGCTGCTTTCTAACGCCGATCAAAAAGGCGCTCGCATTTTTGCCGAACGATTTAGAAATAAAGTCGCCGATACAAAACTGATGTTTGACGGGAAACACATCCCCGTCACGGTAAGCACGGGTACCTCCACGTTGACGGACGACGACAAAGGTAAGGCCCAACAAGATGGTGCCGGAGTCTGTAAGGAATTGGTAAACCGCGCCGACTTCGCTTTATATTACGCCAAAGCCAACGGTCGAAATCAGACCCAACAGCACGAAGACCTCACTGCTAGTAACCAAGCCAAAAAGGGCGAAATGGTTCCTCAAAAGCCACCCACTGAGGGTGGGGATAAACATTAATCCCGGCGGTTGAGATTGCCGTCGCGTCCCTGTCGGGCAATTGTGACAAAACAGTAAAACACGTCTCCTACAACTGCTTCATTCCCCGCATTGGCAATTGCGATGTCTTTGGGACGGAACCCGTCAATGGATTCACGTTTAAAATCCGCGAGAGCTCCTGGGCGATGACAACGGCTTCATCCACCTGTTTTTCATCTCGCGTCTTCTTGTCGGTCAAAAGGAGTTCCTTGGCGGAAAGCCCGGGCTTAGGCTTTGACAGGGCTCGTAGCTCCGTCATCTGCGTGTCAAGAATCGAGGGTGCCTCTTCGACAGAGGCTCGGTAGTCTTCGCCATCTTTGGTAAACGGTTTTGTGTCAGAAAAATGGGGAGGGTTATTGAATTCTGTCTCTACCCCGCCCTCATTGTTTGCCGATGATAGGATGATGTCCGTCTTCACTCCTTTGCTTGCCGGAGTATGTCCATGAGGTGAGTAAAAAACGCTGGTAGTTAATTTTATGGCCGCCCCTTGGTAAACTTCAGCCGCCGCGCCGGCCATGTTGACTTCGTTGAGCGGGATCAATCGCTGAACGGTCCCTTTTCCGTACGTGCGATCCGATCCGATGAGAACGGCCCGTTTGTGATCCTTTAGGGATCCGGCTAATACTTCAGCGGCACTGGCACTCAACCTGTCGACCAATACGACCAACGGGCCACGGTAAAGGACCTCTTTTTTCTGTCCCCAATGGACACGATTTCTTTCAGGTTCCCGAAGTCCAACCACCGGCTTATCGCCCAGAAAAAGGGATGCCATCTGAATGGATTCTTCGAGGTACCCTCCTGGATTCCCGCGAAGATCAAGAATGATAGCGGAGAGGTGAATCTCCCTTTGTTTCTCTTTTTGAATCAGCTCGCGAATTACGGCTTCAAGGTCTTCTGCACTGCTCCGTTCGGAAGGGCTCTCTGGGCTTCGTCCATAGAAAGTGGGAATTTCGATTACCGCAATTTGCCCTTTGTGTTTGGTATCTTGGTGGAGCTGGTATTCAATCTTGGCCTCGTCGGGAGTAAATTTTTGGCGAATCAGAGCTGACGTCTGGCATTTGCCGTTGGGGCGGCAGAATCTGAGTTGCAGCTGGCTTCCTTCACGTCCCGATAGCAAGCGGCGTGAAAGTGTTCCGGTGAGGTAGTTCAAGGACACGCCGTCGATATGAGTGATCGTGTCCTCTGCTTTGAGGAGTTTAGAGGCGGGGGTTTTTGGCAAAACTTTTTGCACCCACAGCCCGTCCGGAGTTCTCACCGCTTGAATACCGATGCCGGTCGTCTCACCAGACAACTCTTGGGAAAAGTCTGAGAATTCGGCTGGTGAAAAAAATGTTGAGAAAGGATCTTTTGCCGAAAGGTAGGCCTTTGTAAGAAGCACCTCAGGCTCGATGAAACTGGGGACAGCGAGTTCTTCAACGGAAAACTCAACGTATTTTTGACGGTCGCCTTTAAAGGCTTTGAGTACTTTGGCGTCAGCCGACTCAAGCACTTGAGTTGCCGCCTTTACGATCCGGGCGTGTCTTTCTTTTTCTGAAAGGGCAAAGGTCTTGGGCCTATCCAAATTAAGATCTTTTAGCTTGCCCACTTTCACCTTGGCCAAGGCCGCATTTTGTTGGGCTAGGGCATGGCGAAGCCGCTGCCGGGACTCTTTCCATACCGGCCGAAACCACTCGCCGAACCAAGCGCAATCATGACCCTTTATGAAATTAGGCCAATTCTCTTGGGCTTGGGCGGTGGCGACTACTACATCTTGCTGAGTAAAGAGAAGGCGGTAAGGATCCATGATTTCAAGGGTTCTCGTGGTCCACAGGGCCGGGGTTTCGCTAGCATTTAAGACGACCGGCCGAAGGAAGTGGGGGAGGTTGGGGAGGGTGTCCACCAGCCCAAAAAGAGCTTCGCATTTGGCTGTGGTTTCAGATCTGCCTCGCTGGATAGGCTGAAACCAATAAAGAGCCACCACATTGAGAAGCGCAAGGACGAGAAGCCCAATAAACAACCGGATTCGACCAAGCCAATAGGTACCCCGCACGCGTAACCCCCAAATCGAATGATTCAAAATTTTTAGGAAAGAATGACGCGGAGTGTAACACAATTGACAGCCCAGATCAGTAGGAAACCTGAGGACTTGGGGGGTGACGTATTCCGCCTGTATTAACCCTCGACAATAAGTGTCACACCCACGCTCCGAAAGTTGTCGATTTTTAAGTAGATTGTGGTGATTTTGTATAAACTTTTTACAGGAAAAATAGAGTGAATTCAATGTGTTAGCATATGACGCACTTTGACTAAAAAGCCTGTCACCGGTACTATTTAGAGTGCAGCACGTACTGTCACAACTATTACTCGTACATCTTAGGAGAACATCATGATCCGAACGTTTCTAAAAGAAGAAGAAGGACAAACCACGGTTGAGTATCTTTTGATTATCGCCGTGATCGTGGTTGCCATCAGCGTGCTGGGCAAAGGCTTGAAGGACAATATCGGTAAAGTCGTAGAAAACGTCTTCTCCGGTGTGAACGCCAAGATCAAGCAGTTGATGAGCGCAAGTTTGCAGTAAGAGGATTGGGGTATTGGGGAATGAAGGTAACCAGGGCAAAGCGTAGGAATCGATCGCGCGGTCAAGGCTTGGTCGAGTACGTCCTAATGCTTGCCTTCGGATCTATTTTCGCACTCCAGATCGCGAAGTATTTTAACGATGTCTTCCGCGACGGGGTAAGAGGTTTGGAGACTAATATCCAAACCGAATTGAAAACAGGTCAAGGTTACGGGCCCTAAATAATCCAACCCATTTTCTACAAATTTTTTCGAAAAGTTTCCGTCTGTTTCGCGCGAGGGTTCTTGGAATTCGCCCCAAGGACTTAAGAAGAGGTACGTATGCCACACGACGGATCTATGAGTGGCCTTTTTGCGGGAGTGCTCTGGGCGCTCTTCGGCATTGCTACGGTTACTGATCTGATGAGGGGAAAGATTTACAACACCCTCACGTTTAGTTTTCTGTTGGCAGGTGTGGGCACTCGTCTGCTTGCCGAAGGCTGGGTAGGCGGGCGTGAAGCCATGCTCTCACTTACTATTGCTACCGCATTGTATTTTCCGCTCTGGCGTTTGCGCGTCTTTACCGCTGGTGACGTAAAATTATTGATGGCGGCCTCGCCGTGGCTTGCCGTTCCCAATCTCATCCGTCTTGCTCTGCTCACTATTTTGGTTGGCGCCGCTGTTGGCTTGATCGTCAAGCTAGGGATTACCTACCGTGAAATTCAGTCTCAGAAAAAAACTAACTATCAATTTTTAAAGATGCCGTTTGCTCCGGCTTTTTTTTGCGCGTTCGTGCTGATGCAAATTGCTGAACTGACGCATTGGAGAATGGGGCCATGGTAAGGCGCATCAAAAAACAGGGGCGAAAGCGCAGGCATCAAAGTGGCCAGACCATGGTCGAGTATCTGATGCTGATTGCGTTGGCCGCAGGTTCGGCCTTTCTGGTCGTAACGGGGCCGGTGCAAACTTTTACAAAGCTTATGGTGGCCACCCTTCGCAGCACGCTGGCGAATGTAGTGCAAAATGGAGAGCTGCGGCCTGGCGAACAGATTGAGGCGGGTGAGGGTGATCATCCGTCGGCGAAATCTCACGGGAAGAGGTTGCACTGATGCTTCCGGTTATTTTAAAACTAGCGCGCCAAGCGGTCCAAAAAAAGTCGCCGCGCTCGCGCAGTGACAGAGGTCAGGCCGCCGTCGAGTTCATGATGATCGTGGTGGTTCTATTTTTCTTTCTCTTCTTTTTGCTTAGCTTATCCATTGTCATCATTGTGAGTGAGTACATTGAATACTCAGCCTTTATGGCAGCTCGCACCTACAAGGCCGGATTTAGTAACGAGGCCCGCCAGGAGGCCAACGCTAAACTGATTTTTGATAAGTACTTCGAAAAGGTGCAGGGAATCGCTCGGGCCCCTAAGCTCGAATTTAAACGCGCTGAGCCAGGTAACGAACAGACTGCTGGCCTTCTGGTTCGCTACGACATGGATCTCTTTTATCTGCCTCCGCTATTTGGTCCCGGCCCCACGCCGCCAAGTCGCATTAGTCTTGTCACGGAGAGTCATCTTGGTCGCGACCCATCGTTTGACGAAGTCTGCAATCCGCAGGCAGGCAGCTTTTTCATAAACCTTCTGAATCAGTTCGGTATTCAGAATTCCGACGTTATTGCCGAACAGATGGATGACAATGGCTGTTAATACTCAAAAATTGATACGTTGCGACATTTTAAGAAAGGATGCGGGGCAGGCCACCATCGAGTTGGCGTTGACGTTGCCCTTTTTGATTTGGCTTTTGGCATACACGTTTAATGCTTTCTACATGATGCATACGGCACACGTCGGACAGAAATACGCAGCCATGCACCTCTACAAGCGATTAAACAATCGGGCGCAGTTCGTGATGGACGACGTGGATAATAACCTCGTCAGCAAAAAGTTTATGGCGGTGCAGTACGTCGATGGAACGGGAGCGGCTCCGAAACGTCGGATCATGTTTGCTCCCAAGCCCATTGAAAATACGGTTGGGATTTGTCGCGAGCCTGGTTGCCAATAACGGCAGCACGGCATTTGGGGAACAAAGGGTATGGAAAACAAACGCGCCATTGTCATTGCGCTTATCTGTTTTCTCATCTCTATGCTTTTGATCTCGGCCTATTCCAAGGTTCATAGGCATGAGTTGACCTCAGAGTTTGGTGAGGAAGTTCCGGTTGTCGTTGCGATCAAGGACATTTCTGAATACGCCCTCATCCAGCCAGAGATGCTAACCACCGCAGTGGTCTTTAAAAAGTTTCGTCAACCTAATACCGCAGCCGGCCCTGAGGACATTGTGGGAAAGTCGACCTACGTTCCCATCTATGCTGGGGAACAGATCACGTTTACTAAGCTCATTCATCAAGATGGCCGGCCGGTTTTGGACCACCAGGTGGAAAAAAAGATGCGAGCGGTTACTTTGCCAATTTCTCCACATACGGGAGTAGGACGGCTTATCCGTCCCGGAAATCGGGTCGATATGGTGACTTCGGTCAATTACGATCAGGACGGCACAACCATTTTTGAAGTCAAAACGATCGTGCAAAATGCGCTGGTGTTGGCTACCGGAAAGAACCTTCAAAACGCTGTTCCCACTCGCGTCTCTCGAGAAGTTCTCAATTACTTCGAAGAACAATTTGAATTGAGAAAACGAAAAGATTTTAGCACGGCCAGTATGGACAGTTTAGCGACAGGACGTCCAGATGATAGTTATACCAATATTACGATTCAGTTGACGCCAGAGGATGCCGAGCGGGTGGTGTTTCTTTCTCACACCCTTGGCGACTCTCGACTCTATTTTACGTTACGCAATAGTGCAGACCAGGCGATAGCCAAGCTGGACACTACGTTGCTCGATGAAGTTTTGGGACCGGAAAGCGATTACGGCGTCAGCAAACGCAAACCGCCGCCACCGCCTCCGCCCCGGCCACCGAGGTTCCGCGACAGTGTCGGGGGAGCTCCGGTCGACGTTTACTAGGGTAAAGAACTCTATGGATAGAAGGGCATTTTTATTATCGCTGGGCCTGTCGTCACTCGCCATGTATTTGGTGTGGCAGTCCGTCACGTCCGAAGAAAAGCGTTTAGAAGATCTCTACGGCAAAGCTACTTCTCAGGCAATCGTCGTCGCCACTCGCGATATTCTTCAGTTCGAATCTATCCGTCCTACTGATATCGAAACCATTACGGTTCCCAAGGCGATGATTCCTCCGGGTTACATCGCAAATCCCAAAGATGTTCTCGACGCTGTAGCCGCTGTCTCCATTGCTAAAGGGGAACAGATTCTCGATAATAAGATCATATCGCGCAATATCTATTCGGGTTTGGATACCCAAATCGGATTGGAAAAACGGGCCGTGAGTATTCCG
>JAYVQZ010000218.1:0-2114 GCA_043776735.1 Deltaproteobacteria bacterium
AGGACACGGCCAGTGCCATGCCTATCCACTAGACGATCTAACAGACCGGTTGCGACGCCGTCCGCTGCGTACTGTTCTACCGCAGCCACCAAGTCTTTATCCTCAGAAAAGGTTTTCTTTAACTCAGTAATGAATTTTGGACCTTTTTCGTTCTCTTGAATTCGATGGGCTAATTCGGCGACCTCTCCCATCTGCTTGGTCTGCTTTTCAAATGCTTTGAAATCAGAAAAACGCTTAGGGTCGACCAAATGCAGAAGGCCAAATTGAGTTTCAATTCCCTGGTGTTGTGGCGTGGCGGTAAGAAGGATAAGCCCACGCGATTTCTCGCTAAGCATTCGTACTACCTCCCATTCCATACTTGGCTCTTTTTGACTCCATCCCAACCGATGTGCCTCGTCGACAATGAGAAGGTCCCATTCTTCCCCGGTAGCTTCCATAAGCCGTTCCGGACTCTGTTCGAGAAAAGAAAGCGAGCAGATTACCCGTTGATTCATCTGAAAGGCGTTTTTACCTTGGCTGGTGTTCTCCTCTTCACTCCGTTCTTCATCCACAAGAGAGAACATTTCATTAAACCGGCGGTGCATCTCGGCAAGCCATTGATTCTCCAAAGCCTCGGGAACGAGAATGAGCACCCGATTGGCGCGGCCAAGGGCCCGCAACGACGAGAAGATCATTCCCGCTTCGATCGTTTTGCCCAAACCCACCTCGTCAGCGAGCAAAAGTCTGGGATATTCACGCCGAGCCACGTCGGAAGCGATGCTTAGCTGATGCGGCAGCAATGAGATTCTAGGGCCCACCAGACCGCGCAGTTCCGGCTCCAGGCTCTTTGCGCGAAGCGACCATGCCTGCTCCCGAAGTTTAAAAGTTTTGGGGTGGGCCCAATGGCCGGTATAAAAACGGGTTAGAGGAGTCTCGTCCTGCAATAAAGACTCAATTTCATGCTCCCAAAAAGTTTCTCCGCCCTCCGTTTCGTAACGATAAAGCCCCTTCACCTCATGTGCCTTAGCGATAATATGGCTTTTTTTGTTCTTGCACAGGCACTTTTGTCCCGGACTTAGCACCAGTCTGCGAAGAGGTGCCCCCTGCTGAGAATAACGGCGAGTGATTTCTACTGAGGAAAAGGTGACCTCGATCCACCGCGGCGGGATAACTCCGATCACCACTCCGAGCCCAAGCTCAGGTTCAAGTTCTGCACTCACTCTTTGTCCGACAAGCCACATACTCTATTTACTCGTACTGGATTTCCACCAAAGCCGCAGCCCGGCGGGCTGTCCGCCGGGCTGCATTCACCGAAGGAGCCGTGGCCAAGGCCACGCCCATGCGCCGAAACTTTCTGGTGTTGGGTTTTCCAAAAATCCGAAGTTGGGTGTTTTTTATCGCCAGTGCCTTATCAAGGCCTGAATAGGAAACTTTTTCAGAGTCTCTATCAGCAAGGATCACGGCCGATGCTGACGGGCCCCGGTAATCAATCGTAGGAATGGGCAATCCAAGAATTGCCCGAACGTGAAGATCAAATTCCGACAAGTCTTGAGAAATCAATGTGACCATTCCTGTGTCATGGGGTCTGGGAGAGAGTTCAGAAAAGATGACCTCTTTTTTTGTTACAAAAAATTCTACTCCAAAAAGTCCAGCACCCCCAAGACGATCAGTGATCTTCTTGGCCATGCGTTTGGCATGCGCAAGCGCCTTTGGAGAGATCTTTGCAGGCATCCAGGATTCTTGATAGTCACCCCGTTCTTGGAGATGACCGATAGGAGAAACAAACAAGGTGGGACCGCTCCGTTGCCGAATGGTCAATAGTGTAATCTCCGAATCAAACTGGACAAATTCTTCTACGATAACTTTTATGGAATCGCCTCGTTTGCCCACCTGAGCGAACTTCCAGCATGCCGAAATGTCCTGCCCACGCTTGGCAACAGACTGCCCTTTTCCCGACGAGGACATCACCGGTTTGATCACCACCGGAAAGCCAATTTTCTGGGCGCCAAGCCGCAGTTCTTCTTCGGAACTCGCATAAGCATATTTAGCTGTGCGTAGCCCCAATTCCTTGGCGGCCACCTCACGAATCGCATCCCGATTCATAGTAAGATGAGCGGCTTCTGCCGTAGGCACTA
>JAYVQZ010000219.1:0-29666 GCA_043776735.1 Deltaproteobacteria bacterium
GGTTGCCGTGCTAACCCCAGTCCGGTCGTAAATATCGCGGTAGGGGATTTTTCGGTCGAGTAGGCGCGCGACCTCCCATCGATCACCCATGGCGCCTAACTCACCCGGTGTGCAAAGATCTGAGAAAAATCTCTCGCACTCTTCAATTGTTTTGAGGTTAAGCACAGCCTGGTACAGAGGCTTTCTACTTACCTTTTTTTGCTTCATTTTTTCCATGCTAATCGCGACACCTCATAGATGTATCACCGTGCTAACACGGTATCACACGACACGCAAGAAAATCGACGCCCGGTATCATACCCGACACTAGGACCAGTGATCCCGGTATCTACCCCTTCAAGTATTTACGCGTAATAAAGGAGGAAAAGGCCCATAAATATCGTATTGTTACCAACAAGCCATGCCTACCCTTTCCCAACTTGAGTACCTAGTCGCCGTGGATAAATTTCGGCACTTTGGGAAGGCCGCTCGCGCCTGCCATGTTTCTCAGCCCAGCCTAAGCATGCAGCTCAAAAAAGCGGAGGAAGAACTGGGAGTCGTTGTTTTTGACCGCGATAAGAAGCCCATTCTGCCTACGGAGAAGGGTATCGCGGTTATCCAACAAGCCCGGGTTGTTTTGCGCGAGGCCGAGCGGCTAAAGCAGATTAGCCAACATGAAAAAGGGGAAATAAAAGGCAGTTTCCGCCTGGGGGTCATTCCTACTATTGCCCCTTACGTAGTGCCGCTTTTTCTCGATTCCTGGGCAAATAGATACCCGAAGGTAAAATTGCGCATCGATGAGATGAAGACCATCGACATTGTAGCGGCCATTGAAGACGACCAGCTGGACTGCGGTCTTCTGGTCACACCGCTTGAAGAAAGCCAGATAGTCGAGCAGGTTCTTTTTTATGAACCCTTTTACCTCTATGTCGCTAAAAAACATCCTCTCTATAAGAAGAACAAAGTAAAAGATAGCGACCTAGACGGGAATGAAATTTGGCTATTGGAAGAGGGACACTGCTTTCGCAATCAGATTTTGAAAATCTGCTCGATGAGCCACAGACAAGGGGTTTATCGGAATGTGTTTTTTGAAAGTGGGAACCTTGAAACCCTAAAACAGCTGGTGCAGCACAACAACGGCTACACCTTACTCCCCTTTCTAGCGACCGCATTTATGCAAGACTCTGAATCAAAAAAAATGCTAAAACCCTTTGACGCGCCGATTCCTACTCGTGAAGTTAGCTTGGTCTACCGGCGCGGGAGTCTGAAAGAGGACATTATTGATGCTCTCTCGGCAGAAATAAAAAACGTCATCCCCGCGACTCTTAAATTGAATCCAAACAAAAACATTGCGATCATCGGCATCTCATAGCCGCGGACTTTATTTGCGCAGTGGCCGATAAGCCTGGATACATTTTTTAATTCTTTCAATGCCGATGCGGAGATCGGTCTCGCTGATTACCAGCGGCGGGGCAAAGCGAATGACGTTATCGCGGGGATTCTTCGCTAGGACTCCTGCCTCTTTAAGACATAGGCAAATATCGCCAGCCTTCACGCCGGCATCCGGAACAAAGACAACCGCATTAAAAAGCCCCTTACCCCGTACCTGCACCACTGGATGAGGCAACAAGGCCAGCTCGTGACGGAAAATTCGACCCAATTGTTCAGAACGTTCGGCAAGCTTCTCGTCGCGCACTACTTCAAGTGCCGCCTGGGCCACTCGCATAGCCAACGGATTTCCCCCAAAAGTAGACCCATGGTCCCCTGGCATAATCACCCCCATAACGGACTCGTCGGCCAAGATTGCGGAAACAGGAATCACGCCACCAGAAAGCGCTTTACCCAGGATAACGATGTCTGGGTGAATTTCTTCATGGTCGCAGGCCAATAATCTGCCTGTGCGAGCGATACCTGTTTGGACCTCGTCGGCGATGAATAAGACATTGGCCTCTTTACATAACGCGTGAGCCGCTTTGCGATATCCTGGATCGGGCACGACAACGCCTCCCTCTCCTTGGATGGGCTCCACGATAAAGGCCGCAAAATTGGGGTCTTTCAGGGCCTGTTTGAGAGCTCTGATATCGCTAAAGGGGACGCGCTCAAATTGAGGGACCAACGGACCAAATACGGCGGCATTAGGCGTCGACGATGCAGAGATCGCCCCTAAGGTCCTCCCGTGAAAACTTCCGTCGGCAACGAGGATCTTAGCTTTTCCTTCTGGAATCCCTTTTTTTGTATATCCCCACTTGCGAGCCACCTTAATAGCGGTCTCCACCGCCTCCACTCCCGTATTCATTACGAGAATTTTTTCGTAGCCAAACATCTCTGTCGCCATCTGGGCGAACGGGCCAAACGCGTCGGAGTAAAAGGCACGCGAAACGTGAGTCAGTTTATCCGCTTGTTCAATCAACGCCCCAATTATCTTTGAATGAGTGTGGCCCTGGTTTACTGCTCCGATTCCGGAAAGAAAATCGAGGTATTCGTTTCCTTCCACGTCCCAGACATGGGCACCAGCGCCGCGCTCGAGGACCACGGGAATCGGTGAGTAGTTATTCGCCCCGTAGCGTTTTTCTAGCTCTATGACTTCCTGGCTAGAAAGGTGAGGCCCTGCCTCAGCGAGAACCACAAAGCCAGTGGGATCACATTTATCCATCGCGAAAAGTGAAGAGGAGGGAGCGAAAAGACTCACAAAAACGGCCACTCAGAGGAAACTTGGGAACTTGAGCATCTGTTTTCCTTTATTGAAAACAGGTAGCAGTAGCGATGCTGAGTGTCATTACGAAAGGGATTGAAGCGGGAAGAGACAAAAATTCCGTCATTGCGAGATTCCTCTGGAATGCTGGCAACCTTAGGACGCCGACCAATAGGTACGACGATAGAGCAGTATTTCAATGCCCCAAGATTGCCGCGCCGCTAAGCTCCTCGCAATGACGGCAAGGTACTTAGCGGTTCAAGCTATGGGGCGAACCCGGCAATTTGCAGCTTTCCAACGACAGGTCGACTTTATGATCTGCCGTCAAGCAGCCATAGATGAGAGCCGTTTGCTGGCCATAGCTGTTCCCTTTTTTGTACGTAATGTTGCCATCGGGATCTACCTCACAGGGATTATTCATGGTGCATTCTTGTCCATTTTCATTACCGGTATTGTTAACACCGATCACGGTCTTAGTTCCGGCTGCAAGAACCGGCGACCCCGAAGTACCCCCAATGGTTTCACAACCGGGCTGCGTATAGCGAATGGACTCTTCCCAGGTATAACCCTCTTCCTTTAATTTATGGACGATAGCGCTGTGATTACATCGATAGCCGCGTTTCCAATAGCCCGAAATCACCTCGATGGGAATTTGTGGAGCGGCCTGCACAGAAGTTAACGTCAGTGGAGTGACGTTAAACTCAGAGGTAATCTCCGCGTAGGATTTCCCCAGTCTATAAAGCGCCATATCGGTTTTGGTCATTGTGCCGTACATGATCTCAACAGCATTAACTCGACCAGCGCTTGAGGCGTCCTTCTTTAGTAACGTAAAGCGGCGAGTGGAGCTTTTATTGATATAGTGATCTCCAGGCTTAATAAAGCCACCCTCCATGCAATGGCCGTTAGTGAGAACTACTGCTGATTCGCTATCCGAAGAATTTTCAAAACGGACTAAACTTCCCGAACAGTTGTTGAGAGCAACGATCCCTTCAAAGTCATGCTCAGGAGTGAACGTGTCTGGCAGATTGAAAATCTGAAGTTCATCCATCGGATTAGGAAACGGAAGCTGGTTAATTGGCAATGCATTGGCCTTAAAGACAAACAAAATCCCGAACAGTACTGCCCAAGTGTTTTTCATTTTTCTCCGTTCAATTTTTTATGATTAAGATTTAGAGAAATTTATCCCATTTATGAGAGCAGCAATAGGGGGGATGGCCCCAGACCATGTAAATGGTAACGAAAGTGAACAATCTTTTTACTCTCCGCATTAAATCCCAACTATTTCTTTCTGAGATGTTTCTCAACTAATGCTGCAGCATTTGTTAGAATTATGGGCGAACAGACTGAAGGGGGAGCACTGAAACTATATCTACCACGCACGTATAGAGGAATTGCTCTCCTTGGCCTTTTGACCTCGGTCAGCTGCACCAAAGCTCCTGAAACAAACGCCATTAACGTTGCAGAGACCAAAAGCTTTCGGTTAACCCACAACCTTGAGCTGACAGACACCAGTGAAGAAAGAATTGTGGCGGGTGGC
This sequence comes from Deltaproteobacteria bacterium, assembly GCA_043776735.1. Lineage (GTDB taxonomy): Bacteria > Bdellovibrionota > FAC87 > UBA2466 > UBA2466 > JBGSST01. Next base: position 4,209 of record JAYVQZ010000219.1, read on the forward strand.
AAAAATGCGGCGGCAATTGACGCGTTGTTTAAGCGAAAGTTTGAGTACGACTTTAATTTCGTGGATACCGGACAAACTAGCCCCATCTCTGAGCTTATAATTTATTCGGTGGTACCCGACGAAGTCTCGATCACATCAGTGACCCTCGTTGGCCCAAATGCAAAAGACTTTGTCATTGTGGAAACTCCGGACCTTCCGGCGTCTCTTCCGAAAAATGGCGACTATAAAGTAAAACTTGTTTTTTCACCCAGATCCACGGGGCAGAAGAAGGCCACTTTGCTTATAGGATCTGCCAGCCACGGTGCTTTTCGCGGCGAGCTTACGGGAAACGGAGGAGGATCACCGGAGATAAAACTCACCTTAATTAGCGGCGATTCGGAAACTCAGATCCCAAACAAATTTATCCCACGTCCTCTGGCTGCCTTACCTCCCCTAGCTCCCGGCCAATGTGAAGAGCTGCCGCAATTTCACTACAAAATCGCAAACGACTCCAACTTACCGTTAACGGTAACTTCGGCAAATGTGACTGGCCCCAATGCCGAGCTATTCAAACTGCGCGGGGTCACTTTTCCTCTTATTGTACCAACCAAAAAAAGTGCTGATTTTTTTGTGGATTTTTCTGGCGGGCAGCCAATGGGAAATTATTCTGCTGAACTCGCCATCGAGTCCAATGACCTCAATGAAAGTCTTTACCAGGTTGCTCTTGCAACCTATACGCGCGGGCCAAGTCCCTGTCTCCAAGCAGCGATAACGGTGCGGCCAGGAGAACCCCTTGTTTTTCAGCCTGTCCATAAACAACCGAAACGAGCATTAGGATTGGTCCCCACGGAAAGCACCGTTTTGGTTTCTCTTCATCTGAAAAACAGCGGATTTGCTCCCTTAGTATTCGCCCCGGAGAAGTTGTCGTACGCGGTGAGGCAAAATCCCCCGCCCGTTTCCATGCGAGTAGATTTTCCAACCACTGGTATTAACCTTGCCCCAGGGGAAAGCGCTACCATTCCGGTTACCTTTACCACTCTTGATCAGAGGGTGCCTTTTAGCGGCGATATTCGCTTTGCCTTAGGTGGCCCCACGGACGGCATTCTGGCCACCACGATAGAAGGCGTTGTGGGGAATTCCGTACTAACCCGAGCAAAAGAGCTTTCAGTCCAAGAAGGCAGCCCAAGGCCGCAAGAGGTCATTCCCCGAAAACAAGAAGTCATGCCACGAAGACAGGAAGCTAGCCAAAAAAAATAACCGAATTTTACTTCCAGACAGCCTTGGCGACTTTGAGAAACTCAAGCGGATCAACGTACAGCCCGTCAATCCGAACTGCCCAATGCAAATGCGGCCCTGTGTCGCGGCCCGTAGCTCCAATTTTGCCCAAGTGTTGCCCCCGCTTAACCATATCTCCCACTTTCACCGCAAACTTACTCATGTGAGAATGCGTTGTAAAAATTTTGCCGCCATGATCAAGAACAATAAAGTTCCCCGAATTAAATAGTGAGTCGGCAAAAACTACTTTTCCGGAATTGGCACTTAGCACCCACGTTTTTTCATTCCCGCGTAAATCAACACCATAATGGGTGCTGGCTGTCTTTCCATTAAATAGCCTCTGGCCTCCAAAAAAGCTGGTAGGGGGGCCTTTGCCAGGCATTAAAAACGGTTGCTCCCAAAGGGGAACCTTGGCCGAGGCGTCGTAAACCAATTTAAGTCTGCGCCTTTCGTCTTCCCCTCGTTTGAGATCTTCTGCGCTTGGCTCACCGTGCGCCTTCGAAACCTTAAGCTCTTTTTTGGAATAAGCCCTCATTTCCACGGGAATGGTACCTGAAGCGACTACGTCCGTTAGCAGGTTCCCTTTTCTTATTTCAGCTTTCATGACGGCCGGCGTCCCGTCGATCTCTACTCCAGCAAAGACACATAGGGCGCGCGTCTTGCGGTTAGGGCACAACTCCCAAGCGGTCTCTTTATCATTCAAAAACAGCGTATAGTCGTTGCTTGATTCTGTTGCTGCTATTTGAAAGCGCACGAGAATGACTCCCCCAGGGAAAGTTCGTTTGGGGTAAAGAGACAGCGGGAGCTGCGGAGCTATAGCCCAAAGGCTGGTGGCAAAAAAACCGACGATAAAAACGGACAAAAAGGGTTTATTTAACACTGGAACAAACTAACAAACGGAATCGCGCTAGAAAACGAGGTATTTTTCGGATAAAAACACGGTATCCTCTCAATTTAGACACGGAGATTTTATGAGACTGACATCTCTTTTCTTACCACTTTCTATAGCGCTTCTTTCTGCTTGTGCCTCGACCAGGCTTACGGATGTCCAATTGGATTCCTTAACTAAGTGCCGGCAGACCTTGTGGCAGGTAAAAACCCGGCTCATTCAGGCAGGCTTTCGATTTGAATCTGAAAGCGCGACTAAACTCGCCACTCAATGGCGTCGGGAATCAGAAACGATGGGCAATCCAGAAAAACGGGGTGAACTGTTTTTGAAGTATGAGATTTGGAAGATTAAAGACGATTTGATCCAGTGGAAAGAGCTTCAATCAAAGAGTCCAAGTGTTAATTCGCCGAGCATAGAAGCCAATCAATTCTATGGGGATCCCGACTCCGGAATCAAAGTCCAGAGGATCGCGCGTGAACGGGTCTGCGGAAATGAGGAGTTTCAGTACCTGCTTTCAAAGTAGTCTTTAATTAAATTTTCCTTTCCTCCGCTTAAACTGAACCGAGTTATGCAAATCACCCTCTCAGTCAATGGTCGATTTCACGCCTATGAATTCGCGCAGGAACTCGAAAGACTTGCCTCTTTAAACCAGCTCATCACCTGCTATCCGGCCAATTGGATTGAAAAAAGATGGGGCATCTCTGCAAGCCGAATTGCTTCCTTCACCGCCATCGAACTATTGCGCCGAACTCACGCTAGCGCATCCAAGATATTTTACCTGGGAAATCCGCAACACCAGCTCAATTCTTGGTTTGACTTTTTAGCTTCTCGACGCGTCTCCAAGGACTCAGATGTTTTTGTTGGCTGGTCAGGGAACTCGTTACAATCGATTCGTAAGGCCAAGGCGCTCGGCCAAAAGACAGTGCTAGAACGGCACAGCGCCCATATCGAAACACAAACACAGTGGCTTGAGGAGGAATTCGATCGCTTTGGTCTTAAGTTTAGGGCAACCCACCCCAAAATGCGGGAGCAGGAGTGCGAGGAATACGCCGAAGCAGACTGGATTTCCGTTCCCAGCCAGTTTGTAAAAAGGACCTTTCTAGAGCGCGGCTTTGAGGAAAATAGGATCCGAGTTCATCCCCTTTCCGTAAACGTGGAGCAGTTCAAACCCGCGCGAAAAAAATCCACGAAAATTAGGTTCTTTTACGGTGGACACATCTCTCTGAGAAAAGGGGTGCTTTACTTACTAGAGGCCTTTTCAAAACTAAGAGACCCTGACGCCGAATTATTTCTCGTGGGAGGAATGGATGCCGAAATGCGGCCGCTTATAAAGAAGTATCTTACAAATAAAGTAACGTTCTTACCGGCGCAAAACCAAAATGAATTCGCAAAAGTTATGGCGGAAAGCCACTTAGTTTGTCTCCCCTCAATCGAGGACGGATTCAATCAAGTTGTGCTTCAGGCAATGGCCTGTGCCGTCCCCGTACTAGCGTCCTCGCAAACCGGCGCTATCGAATTGGTCGAATCTGGAAAGGAAGGGTTTATCGTTCCCCCCAGAGACTCTGACGCGATCCTTGGTCGGATGGAATGGGCACTAACGCACCGGAAAGAACTGGACGAGATGGGGCAGCAAGCACATCTCAAAACGCGCCGAAAACATACGTGGGCGCATTACGCCCAAGCCCGCTTAGTTGAGTTTAATGAATTCCTACGTCACTAGACGCCTCTGGCATCCATTTCTCTTAGTAAAGAACGGCGGAACATTCCGGGGAAAGGATCGATTCCTTTTTACAGGGTGGATCTCTTTGGTTACCTGGCCGGATCGTTTTTTGATTTTTGTCACTCCAAGTTTATGTGTTGCGTTAATTTATGTGGGCAAATCGTGCCCCTAAATTCCCAGCGCAAATGGTGCACTTTCCCCCACATTTTTTTTCTTCACCTTGCCTACAACAACGCTCAGCGTTAGGTGTGCCTCTTCGAATGACTCTGTGTTCACAAAGGAGTGACTATGAAAATAATGAGTTGGAGAACCGCATTGGTTCTAGCCGTGGGTATCGTCTCTACTAGTGCGCGGGCCGAAACCCCAGATCCGCGCTTGGCAAAATTAACTTACGACGGAACAGGTGCTGCAGAAAAAGCACCTGAAATTGGAGAAGTTTCTTTTACCTTTAGCGTGGAATGCCGAACTTCTGCTGAAGACGTGCGTCAAGCCATTGAAGCCGTCAGTGGTGGAGTTTGGAAAAGTATCGCCACGAAAGTTCCCGCTGCTTCCACGAATGAATTGCGCCAAGCCAATTGGGGCAACATTGGTGGAATCACCGAGAACAATGGATCAGAGGTAGAGAGCATTCCCCCGGAAAAAGTGGGCGGTGTGACCGTTAAAGGAACTGCAAAGCGCATTGAAACTTGCACGGGTAAAGAGGTCGACCTCAGGGCAAAAGTGGCTTCGACCTATTCAGGATCGCAAACCATTGGCGTTCGTTCTGAAGACCTCGATTGGGTCGAAAGCCTAGCCCGTACGGTCAAGGCCCTTCCCCAAGACAAGGCAAAGAACACCGTTAAGATCACAGCCGTCAGCACCAGCTACACTGTCACCGAAAGTGCCAAACGTTCGCTGCTAGGTGAGACCTTAACCAAAGCTAGAGCCGAGGCCCTAGGAGCCAACAGCAAATTTGCCAGCGACAAAAAAACGCTGAAGTTTGCTAGCGCTCATTATCTTGGCCATCGACTATCGTCGCCACCGTATATTCACCCTGAAGTAGGAAGTGCTGTGTCCCGCGGAACCGCTCCAAAGGTTACCCTCGACCTTCCCTTCGTCTATACGATCTATTCGGAAGGCAAAGATCTCATCAACACCACCAATTCCAAACTTGCAGGAATTAGTTCGGACTATGAGATCACGGGTAAAGCGGTAGCTAACGCCGATTACGCGGTAATTTCCGCTTCGGTAGTAGCCCGTTGTCAGCCCTCGTCCGACGCGGCTCTGGCAGCCACTGAACCCTACAGCACAAAATTACATGATGACCTCAAAAAATTTCACGGCGAACGGGCGGCCACAGAAACCGATCGTATAGTAAACAATGAGCCTGGCAAACCGACTGTGGACTACCCCTACGAACCAGTAGAGTGGAATACTGCAGAACCAAAATCTCCGGTGACGAAGTACCTCAACAAGTGCACCAACGAAATCGTGGATGCTCCAGTAAGTCATAACGCTTCGGACCTTCCCGGTTATTGGACGGTCACTCGCAACTTCGGCTTGCGTTCCTCTGACTTCGCCCGTTTATTGACCCATACAGACGACCTGCAGAAAGCTCACAACACGGCTACCACACGGGCCGACGAAACTCGGATTGTGGTATCGGATGCTACTGCGGCCGTTAAGGATGCCACCAAACAGAAGCTGGCCATTGCGGCGAGAGAAAATGCGACTGCATTCGTCTTGAACGCTCACGGTCCGCTTGCCGATGATGCTCGCGCTCACGGGTTCACCAGTGCGCATTTGGTAAATATCCGAGTTGGCTCGCCTCGTCCCGCTGTTATGCAGGAAAGCATGTCCAAGGGAATGGGTCTAGCAGCTATGAAAATGGCAGCTCCAATGGCACCCTCGCAGGAACTCGCTATTGAAGTCGTCCACAAAGAGGGCTCCGAACGGCCTCAGTTCCGAATGGTCCGTAGCTACGCGTTCGATGTTCAAGTGATCACGGAGAACTACATCCCTCACCTGAATGTAGAAAAGGCGGCTCCAAAGGACGCAAAGCCTGGCGAACAGCATTTGCCATAAGCAACGACTGAAGAAAAAGTTTAGTTTGGCCCGCTTCCGCCGCTGGTGGGGCGGGCTTTTATATTTCGATTCGTTATTGCCCTTGGAAAAAGAGCTCCCCCCAAGCAGCTCCTTTAACTCACAAATACAACACGTTGAATAGCCGATCACTTATACGCTAGAGAAACCGCCCTTTTAGGGGGATAACTCTCTTGAATGACGCTTTGCACTAAGTTAACTATTTCATACTCTCTTTTCCTTACCTTTTCGGCGGCCTGGAGCAAGGCGGATTGCGCCACCAAACTTGCCGCCTTTCCCGACCCTTTGGCGATTCACGTTGGACAGACTTTTGATTTTGTCCATCCCAGCGCACCAAAAAAGAAACTGAGATTACATTTTAGAAAGACTTCTCAAACGCCTAGCGATTTCTTTATTTCTAATCCAAATTACTACTACTTTTTTGTGGAAACGATTCCTAGCGCCGCAAACGAATATCCCCACGTCGTCGCGATAGTAAATCGAGTCGATACGATCTCTACAGGGAGCTACGAAACTGGGTGGTTGATCTCCACCCGGCATCAAGAAGTTTTAGCGGCTGTTGAGACTCTGGCGTCAAACCATCCCGATTTTACCCGGTATCAGTGTCTACAATTACTCGGCCGGCTAAACGGAGAAAACCTCGCCGAGCGGCAGGTCAGTATCCAGAGCAAGTTCATTGGCGAGCAAATGCAATTCTACTTTAACGAGGTTAGAGATGGGGGAACTCCACGTTCGGCGATTCAAAGGCTACAGGACAAGGTTTTCGTAAGAAAACCTGCACCCATCTCCGATAATGACTTCAACGACTTTTTTAATGATGTTGATACGCAGATGCCGCCACCGGGAGTAGCCTTCGCCATTTTAGAAAAGTTCTCACAACTTTTGCCGTTAGGAACTGATGTACAATTCCAAATTGCCCATGAGCCAACTTTGGGCTCTATCGCCAAAGGAGTCCCCTGGAAGAAAACTCCCCTAGGTCGTTACACTGGGAACGCTGGCCTAGAACTCGAATCGGTTAATATCTACGGCGCCATTAGCTCAGTTACCCTGACCAAAGGATCAACAGGTCGTGCTTTTTTCTTCCCGATCACTCCAGACTAACGTCGGCCTAACTTCTTAGGGTTTTTAGAGCCTGGAAATGAGCGTTATAGATTTTTACGATTGCATCTTTACCAAAATCTCTTTCTAATCGGCGGATTCCAAAATGGTATTTAGCTACCGCATTAAAATGCTCCGTAAATGCCAAATTGATAAGGCCGCCAGCCACCGCACCGGTAATAGGTATGGCTTGAGCAAGAGCCTTTTCCGTAACCACCACTTCAAAACGCGCCGCAATCGTCATTATGTAACGAACCAACGCCGGGGCAGTCCCCCTAGCCAATGCGTCGGTAAGTTCCTCGGCACCGACCCGACTTAAAAAGTGCGTAGCCTCTCTCACAACTTCTGCCATCGCATGGCGGACTCCAAAATAGGCGGGAGTGACTGCGTCATCCCCGGTCGTCTGCGGAGAGCCCAATGCAAAAACATTGAGACACTCAAGACGAACCGTAGGGTCGTTTAACCCCTCTCCAAAGTTATTGGCGATACTGGCAATGCTCCTCAACATGATTCCGGTTGTCACCGGCAGTTCGACAGGAAGGGTCAGCAATCCTAAGAAGCCTCCGGCAGCTCCCGTAGCGATCGCTGTGATGTCGTGCCCTATTCGGCTCCAAAAGGAATTGTCCATCGCCGTTTCAAAAGAGTCAGAACGGACGGAAGTCTTCAGAGTATTCACCGCAACATTTAGGGCTGAAGAAAGGGCCTTATTGGTGCCCTGGGTAATGATGAGGGCCATTTTAGGCGGTACGGCCGCCATTCCAATTTCGATGGGTTTTCCCACCAGATTGGTGAGTTTGATAAGCAGAGAAGGAAACTCAAGATATTGGCAGGAGTCTTCGATGAACCGCACATTTTCTTTGGTTAATTCTTTCATTCGTATATTTTACTCTATCTGGGTGGTTACCATCGACTCCGATGTTATAATTTCCGCTACCAATGAACCTCTTGATTCTTTTTTTTCTTTTAGCTCAAACGGCCTTTGCCGGTGATCCCATTGAAGGGGTTGTCCCCATCACCCTCTCTCTGCAGAGCGGGAATTTCAGTGGAAATCTTTATTCGGAATCGGTAGATGCCAGCATTGCGCCAGGAAATCTGCCGGTTCAAACAACGAAATACTACATACGGTACCGATGGGGGCAACTTCGATTTAAACACTACATTTCCCGTGAAGAAGCTAACGAGATAATTTCTACGTCAAAAAACTTTGCGTCCCCCAATACAAAATACTCAGTGTCGCGTTCCACTGACGGTTATTCGGCTGGTGAGGCACTATCCGTAACGGTTTACGGAAAAGAAAACGGCGGACTTCGAAGATACAGTAATTACGATGAGGCGAAGAAAAAAAGACTGCTTCTAGAGTATCAAGAAAAAGACCCTTTGGTGACCCTTGTTGATTATGATTTTAAGGATGCCGCACGAGAAAATGTGGCAGGCACCGAAAAAATGGACCCGCATGGACGAATCTTAATGGGCGATGAGGGGGAGATAAAATACCTCACCTATAACAAGCCGGTTCCTATTTTTGAGTTTAACACCGAAGATGGCCGCCCCCGACTCGGAGGCACCTTCCCTTCAATCGCAGACGCCTTGGCCAAAGCAAAGGTCGGAAAGACTTCGGAACTTCGTTTTGCGGCGGATTTTGGTCCCCAATACCACGGAGTGGCCGCTCGAGGAGACGTGCGCGCCAATCAGCTCATGCCGTTAATCCCTTTGGGAGAGATTACAAACCCTAAGACTAAAGAAAAATTCGTCGTGGCCTTGCCCCCTGACCAGCTCCAGGCTTATCGGCGTGGTGAGTTGGGAATGGAAATTTTATTGCTCATCCCGCCCGCAGCACTTCGTTACGTGCCCTCGGTTGAGGGCTGGAATTATATTATTGACGACTATTTGGAGTTGCGTGCCTCCGGGCGCGATCCGGAACGCATTTTTGTGGCCAACCGGAAAGGGGCTCAGGCGGGAGACGAACGTCAGACTAGCAGCCTTAACTCAATAAAGATTTTTGGAAGGGACAGAATGGAAGAAAGCCTTAAGGACTTTAAAGCCTCCATACCTCCGTCGATTCTAAATTTGGAACTGGACTCAAACAAAAAAAGAAACGGCTCCTCGAAAAATTGTATATCACCGTTGGGGGGATTGCCGTAGGTCTAGCCTCCAGCAGTTACCGTTGGTTACCCCAGCCGACGCTTCCGCCAGGCCAAGTCACAAAACCGCCAGAACCATATCCACCGTAGCCGCCACTACCGTAGCCGCCACCACCGTAGCCGCCACCACCGTAGCCGCCACTACCGTAGCCGCCACTACCGTAGCCGCCACTACCGTAGCCGCCACCACCGTAGCCGCCACTACCGTAGCCGCCACTACCGTAGCCGCCACTAGGACCAGGCACAGTTCCAGGAGCGTATCCACCGCCACCATAGCCTCCACCAGCGAAGCCGGGGTTGTATCCCCCAGGAGCAAAACCGCCCCCCTGCCCGTATCCGAAGCCGCCTTGTCCGCCGCCAGGAATCTGATTGTTTTGCGGATAATTATTAGTAATTGGAGGAGGCGGAGGAGGAAGAACTGGTGCCATCTGCTTGCCGCAGGCGGAGAGCACTACAACACCCAAAAAAAGAAATCCAACGGATCGTATGAATCGCTTAGACATAAAACCTCTACCCCCAAATCTCGAAGAATGCCTTGTGCAGGTTGGATGCCAGAGGAATTACTTAGAGACCAAGCTAATCACGAGTTAGAAATACGACAGCCATGCCGAAGTACGGCATACAGGGACAAAAAAGGGCGGAAACCTGTCAAATAAAAGTCCGATAATTACGCGATAAAAAGGGGACTACTGCTTCTCGGTAACCGAAATAATAAAGACCTCAACGATAGCGGTGAATTGAATTTCATCATAATGATGCACCTTGTGGGAGGCCCCCAAAATCTGCCAAAAGGGTACGTCTGGCCTGGTTTCACGAAGGTGTCTTATCCCCTCTCCTCGTAACACTGTCCCTTTAACCTTGTCGTCACCACCGATAACCGCAATAGGAGCGGAGACTCTCTTAAGCGACGCGGTCATGTCCTCACCCACTCCTTGAGATTGATAAAGAGCTGCAATCTCCGCGGGGGTCAACACGCGAGGCGCCGGTCGATCAGCCCGTATCACTGCTAAAGTGCGATCCCCCTTTCCAAGCCATCGTTCGAGCCCTTTAAAAAACATGTCGATCACAACCACGCTACTAACGCAATCAGCGAAAAGTTCCGCAAAACGAACGACTGTCCTCGCAGCCATGGAATGGCCGACGAGATGAACTTTTTTGACACCCAAATGATCTAATACCCGCTTGAGATCTTCGGCCATCGCGGTGGGAGAATAATCTTCACCACCTCCTGGGGTTTTGCCATGTCCTCTTTGATCGATAATGATGACGCGATAGTGCTTGGCCAAAAGAGGCGCTACTTTCAGCCAGGTTTCAGAAGAATCCTCCATCCCATGGAGCAAGACGATCGTCTCAGAATTATTCTCTCCAAAAATTTGATAATGAAACTCACTAACGGGAAGTATGAATCTTTCGGGCGGAGCGACAGAGGCTTTGCCGTTAGTGGCTCCCGGTTCCGGGTCGCCCAAACCTGTGACGAGGAACTTACACTGGGTCCCATCGGCAACTGAATGATCAGTTGGCGTGATTCCTGAGACCAGCAAAGGAAAAAGGCAAAACAGAACCCAAATGAAGTTGAATTTTCGCACGTGGTAACCCCGGATACGCCAATTCCAAAACAGTACTAGACGTATCAGACGCGTTGCATCAAGACAAACATCAAGAGCGTCCTATTGACCAAAATTTGGGACCGTTGTGAGTCTCAAAAGGCTACTTCTTTGAGCCGTTTAGACAAGGAGGGGAATTGCCAGAGGCGGCCGCTTTTTCCCACTCCTGGGGGCTAAAGGTGTGTAGGGCAAGCGCATGAATGCGCTTTTCAGATAGCTCCGCACTCAGAAGCCCGTAGATCAAACGGTGGCGTTGCAACAAACTCTTTCCTTCAAAACTCTCCGAAACCGCGGTTACTTTAAAATGGGACTCGGATCCCGGCGGCACATTGTGGTTATGGCTTTCATTCACCACTTCAAGATGTCGCGGGCTCAGCCCCTGGGTCAGCTTCACGTGAATATTTTCACTCATTGTCATAGTTGATTAACCCTACCATCCCTCTTTTTTCCTTGCTAGGTTACGCCCCTATGCCCCACCTTTTCGATGAATTTGCGCTTAAATCGGTAACTTTAAGAAACCGCATCGGCGTCTCGCCCATGTGTCAATACAGCTCCCAAAACGGACACGCCAATGACTGGCATTTAGTTCATCTGGGAGCCTTTGCTAGCGGTGGCGCGGGTCTCGTTATTTTTGAAGCTTCGGCGGTGGAAGCTATTGGGCGCATTACCCCTGCCGATCTCGGAATTTATTCGGATGACCACGTTCCGTTTCTTAAAAGGATTGTGGATTTCATTCACAGCCAAGGAGCGGTGGCTGGAATTCAGATTGCCCATGCAGGGCGAAAAGCGAGCCGCGCTCGTCCTTGGGATGGGGATACCGATTTGTCTAACAATAAAGGAGGGTGGGAAGTGGTCGGTCCCAGCCCGATTCCCTTTGGCGACGGATTCCAAACGCCTCACGAACTAAGCACCAACGAAATTCAACAAACGGTCACTTCTTTTGCTGCGGCGGCCAAACGGGCCCAACAGGCAGGCTTCCGTTGGCTTGAACTTCACGCGGCCCATGGCTATCTGACTCACAGTTTTTTATCGCCGATCTCCAATCAGAGAAGAGATCAATACGGCGGAAGTTTCGAAAACCGCACTCGATTGCTTAAGGAGATCGTTGATTCAGTCCATGGTGCCTGGCCCAAGAACCTGCCGTTGGCAGTAAGGTTCTCCTGCACCGATTACACAACTGGCGGCTGGACTATTGAAGAGACCGTCGCGCTATCGAAGGAATTAAGAGAACTTGGCGTCGACCTTATCGACTGTAGTTCGGGAGGGAATGTGAAAAATGCCCAGATCCCTGTGGGAGCTGGCTACCAAGTTCCATTTGCTGAAATAATTAAACGAGAAGCGAAGATCCCCACCGCAGCAGTCGGATTGATCACCGAACCCATGCAGGCCGATGAGATAGTACGAAATGGGAGAGCGGACTTAGTCTTTCTCGCCCGCCAGATGCTGCGTGATCCGCATTGGGCTTTCACGGCGGCGAAGGCCTTACACCAAATCCCTCGCGCGCAAGTTCCGCCTCAGTACCTTCGCTCGATTTAAGACTTATAAGATAATTGAGTTTGCGACTGAGATTGCCGTCGTGTCCCCTTTGGGGACTTGTGACAAATCATGAGATGTGACCTCTTGGGCCTTAACTACGGCAAGTTGCCCTCCGGAAAAGGATTCATTCTGCACTGAGTTTGACTTGATCTCGGGGCTCGACCAAAATTTTCACATCTGGAGAGAAAATCATGCGCAATTTGATGGGACTACTTTTTTTGGCGGTTGCTGTTGGCCTTAGCGGTGCGGTAATGGCCGCTGTCGTCGTTCACGCAGAAGGACAGGCCGAATCGAATATCGGTGAGCATGTGGCAAGAAAACTAGCCAAGTCGCGAGCCTTTTCTTCCGCAAGAAAACAATGCCAATATCAGGGCTTCTCTGGGGAGCCGAAAGTAATTGCTGGATCGGGTTACGATACCGCTCATGCCTGGGGACATAATTGGCAGGCCCATTACTTTGCGGATTTTGAATGCAGCGATGAAGCGCCACTTCCCGTCAATTATGGCCCTTGGCCCAGCGAAGATGGAACGCTTAGCTTTCAAGTATTACCCAATCGAGCCTCTTGGTGGATTGCCAAAAAAGAATGCGGAAAGCTAAATCTTCGCGTTGCTGGTTGGAAAGAGCTTTCAGAAAGCTGGCGCTACCTTGTGGGTACCACTCCCATTCAAAACCGCCTTTTCGAAGTGCAAGGTTGCGCCTCTCTCTGTCCGGTTCAAATCTGGTCGGAGGAGGAGCACAGCAAAATTGACGGGCACCATATTTCTAATTCAACTTCGCACGCAGTGCCCGATCATGCTCCCAAGGAATGGAAATTTGCCGTCGTTTGCGTGAAGTAGCCGATCAGTCTGCAAGAGCGGAGAGATCTCCCGAGCAACTGCCTTTTGCCAATTTCACCATGCCGCGGATAACGGCACTGGCTACCGATCCGTTCATCAGTTCGGGATGAAACTGAACGGTGAATATTCTACCGTTACGACTTTCAAGAGCTTCGACCACTTCAACATCGTTGTCCGTAACAACGGCGGTCACTTTGAGTGGGCCCTGAGGTTTCGAGCTAATATTTACCGACTGATGGTGAAGGGTATTCACATTGGCGGAAGTTTTTCCGCCAAGCATTTTGCTTAACAGCGAACCCTTGGTGATATCGATAACGTGAGTTCCTTCGTCATGCCCCTCCACGTCGAGGTCATCGGGAATATCTTGATAGAGCTTGTAGCCTAGTGCGGCAGCAATCATCTGTTGACCGCGACAAATCCCAAATAGTTTTCCTGATCGCTGAGCGAGAAATGCTTTGATGAGTTCATACTCCATCTCATCGCGCTTGCGGTTGTAGTGCACGGCCCCATGCGGGCGTGAGCCGTAGAAGTGAGGATCGATGTCGGCCCCGCCTAAAAGGACCAGGCCATCCACGCTTTTGGATAACTTTTTTCGAAATTCGGCGCGATCGGCGGCAGACCGTACGGCAAGTTCAGCGCCCATTGGGACTAAATAGACATCGGCGCCGCCACGTTTAAATGTGGCCAGATCATCCTCATGTCTTTCAAAGCTATTATCCACCAACGCCATGATCGGTTTTCCACCTGGGGACGGAAAATCAGAAAAGGACCCGTGAAACTTGCTGATCCATTCGCTCCTCATTGCAGGGCCGAGCGCCTCGCTATCATAAAGATTTTCAAGGTATCGTACCGCCGTCTCTTGACGATCTCCTCCGTCGGACATGGGGAGTATCAACTTAGGACCTCCACGCCCCGTCGACCACACCATCAACTCCACAGCAGAGGCACAAAACGGCATCTGACTGAAAAGCAAAAATACCGCGACAAACTTTGCCCGCAATAACTTTTTCATTGCCCCGAACTATGGCATGATGCGCAATAGTGGCCTAGAATTTTTGAGCCACCGCAAAAAATCGCGATAACAAAATGTTAAAAGAATATTTTGAAACCCTATTTCAAGTCGAAGATCTACAAACCGAGTGGCCAGAAGAGTTTGTGATTCTCTCGGCTTATGCCACCACGGGAGAAAAGTGGCCTGAGCAAAAAAATCTGGCCGCAGACCAACAGTTGGAATCTCACTTGAGAAAACTAAGCCCGTGGATGAAAAGAGTGATTGGAGCCTCCCCTACCACCACTCACGCCGAACCCAGTTGGGCGGTCGTGCTCGATTTTGCCAAAGCATGCGACATTGGACTGAAGTTTCACCAAGAAGCCATTTACCACGTCAAAGGCGATAGCCTGTCGGTGAGCTACTGCGATGAGCGGCGCCGCCTTATCCCCGTGGGCAGTTTTCTAGAGCGCCTAAAGTAAAGTAGATTCAGGCCTTTAACGCAGACACAAACGCATCGCGTTAAAATATACTGGGGTCCCCCGGAAAAAGAGGGTATCTTCCCTTTTTTTTATGATTCAAATCGGAAATTTTAACCGCCTGCAGGTTTTAGATATTGCCGCAGAGGGCGTCTTGTTAGACGGGCTTGAAGACGGCGAGATCTGTCTGCCGGCGCGCATGGCGCCCGACCACTGCCGCAGCGGGGATTTTCTCGACGTTTTCGTCTACTGCGATTCTGAAGATCGGCTAGTGGCTACGACGGAGACTCCTTTTGCCACCGTCGGTGAGTTTGCTGCCCTCCAGGTAGTCTCTAAAGAGCCCTTTGGTGCATTTCTAGATTGGGGTCTTCCCAAAGAGCTTTTCTTGCCCTTTCGCGAACAGACGAGGGAAATTCGTGTGGGCCAGATCGTTGTCGTTTTTATCTATCTTGATAAGAGCGCAAGAATTTCTGCGTCGATGAGAGTGGAAAAATATGTGGATAGAACGCGCCCAGATTTCCATGAAGGCGATGAAGTGGACCTACTCATCACTAACCAAACCGATCTTGGGCACAAGGCACTAGTCAATGGGCGATACCTTGGAATCCTTTACGCCAACGAAGTTTTTCAGAAGTTGGAGTACGGAGAAAACCGACCGGGATTTATTAAAAAGATTCGAGAAGATGGAAAGATAGATCTCAGCTTGGCACGCACAGGTCACGAAGGATCCAAAGATGTCGGAGCCAGTCTCCTAGATCTTCTTGAAAAAGAGGGCGGCTTTTTTCCCGTAAATGATACGAGCTCTACGGAGACCATTTACGATCTACTGGGCGTGAGCAAGAAAAAATTCAAGATGGCGGTCGGCGGCCTGCTTAAGAAAAAGCTCATTGCCTTTGAGAAAAATGGGATCAAACTAGTCACATGATGAAACCCGTAATCAACCTTGATGAACTAGAATTAGTTTCCCATACGGCTGGACCCTTCGATTCAAAGTACGGTGTGATTGGCGAAAAAATTGGCGCCCAAAAGCTCGGATACAGCCTCTCTGTTGTTGGGCCCGGCAAAAAGGTTTGCCCATTCCACAATCATCACAACAACGAAGAGATGTTCTTCATCCTCGAAGGGACGGGACTCCTGCGCTTTGGCGAAAAGGAATATCCGCTACGAAAGAACGACGTCATTGCCTGCCCGCCCGGAAAACGGAACCTGGCTCACCAAATCATCAATACAGGAACGACCGTGTTGAAATATCTTTCGTTGAGCACGAAAGAACGAACCGACGTTTGCGAATACCCCGACTCCAACAAAGTAGGCGTCTATGTGGGCAATTGGGGAGACCGCGACCTGGGCCTTCTATTTAAGGCAGACCAGGCCGTTGATTATATGGACGGCGAGACTAAATAGTCTCGTGGCTGTCCTACCGCCTGCGATCGCCGCCAGCGAGTCTCAAGAGCATCAAGAAGAGGTTAATGAAGTCGAGATACAAAGTAAGCGCACCGAAAATGGCGCCTTTGCGAACGGCTTCGTCGTTCAATTGGCCAACACCAATCGTGTTGGCCAACTCTTTAATCTTCTGGGTGTCATAAGCCGTAAGGCCTGCAAAGATCAATAGACCTACAATGGAATAGACCATCTGTAGCTCTCCACCCATCAATGAGGGGAAGAACCAGGAAAGGATGGCCCAGCCAATCAATCCAAAGAGCGCCATCCCACAGAAGGCTCCAATTGGCCCCAAATCTCTTTTGGTGGTGTAACCAACGATGCTAAGTCCCGCAAAACCACAAGCAGTGGAGAGGAAGACGCCGCCAATGGTGTCATGGGCATAGATCAGAAAGATGGTGGACATCGTCACCCCGGTAAGTGCGGCGTAAGCGATGTAAAGCAGCGTTGCAGTCGATGCGCTGATTTTATTGATAGCGGCCGAGAGTCCAATCACAAGCCCCAGTTGAGCTGCCATCAAACCGTAAAAAAGCAACCGGTTGCTCACCAAAGCAAACATGATGTCGGGGTTTTGTCCCATCACCGTGGCAATTGAGGCGGTCAACAAAATGCCACCGGTCATCCAGGTGTAGACCCGACTCATGAAAGCGGCTCTAGTTTGGCTTACGGAAACTTGCGTTCGAAACGGCTGAGATTGAATGATCATGACGAGATTCTAATTGGTTTGGCCGCAGTGATCCATTAGAAATTTAACCCCCTTTTCCCTAACAAATTCGCCTGTAAACAAGCGGTCTTAAGGGGCCTACGGCATAACTGTTGCTCTACATCTAGGCAGTTAGCAGATAAGCCGGTCATTTGCGGCTAGCAGGCGGTAGTTTGCTGTCATTTGTCTGAAGGTGTGTCGTTCGGGGAGACAAAAGCGTGAAACGAGTTAAGCCTAGATCCAAACACAAAAGCCAACGCGTCAAGCCAGCAACAAAACCTAAACTCAGTTTTTTTAGCCGGCTTGCCCGTCCTCTTCATGTCTTCATTATCTTGATTCTTGCCTTCGGCTTTTCCACCGTAGGAAAAGCGGCCGAGAAGTTTAAAAAGGCCGTAAAAACAAAAAAGACTAACCTTAAGGCCACGTTTGCCTCTCTGTTGACCGCGCGAGCCTGGGGCTACTTTAAACCGATCTGGGATCTAAAGAACAGCGACGGGCTTCCTCCCGCCGCCCAATTTGATGTCTTTGCTGAGGATACCGAACAACGAATTGAAAAATCGTTTCGGGTTTCCCCTTCCCTGAAAGGCCGAGTCTCGTTTTGGTTTGATGTTTATACGAGATTCAGCAGCCACTTTAAGATCGTTCATGACAAAGATAATCCGGAGATCATTTACGGCTATCTGGATTTCCGTCCTCTCTACCACACCCTTCCCCCTCGTTTGGCCGCCAGGAAAGCGCATCAAATTGAGGAGCGGGTCATCAAGGAACTTAAAGAGCGGGTTGCCGAAGCAATGGACGTCTCTAAAAATAAAGACCCCCGCCTGACCGAAGAAGAGAAAATCGGTATTCGTAACCTCCTACTGAGATTCCAAATTGATACGCCGCAAGAGGCGGTTAAGCCGATTAAGCGCATACGTGCTCAGACCGGCCAAAAGGATGCATTCTTAAAGGGAATCCATCGCTCTAAAAAGTTACTTCCCCAAATTGAAACTTTTTTCACTGATCGCAACCTTCCGGTTGCCCTGGCGCGATTGCCCTTTGTGGAATCATCGTTCAATCCTTCTGCTTACTCTAAAGTGGGTGCCTCTGGCCTTTGGCAATTTATGCCGGACACGGCAAAGCTATTTTCTCCGCGGGCCACCAAAACCGAATTACGAGACCCAGTTAATCAAAGCAAGAGTGCCGCGCGGATGTTTACCATTCTTCGCGATAAGTTTGATGACTGGGGTTTGGCCATCACCTCATACAATTCGGGGGCCGGCCGAGTAAAACGGATTGCCGACCGCGAAAATGTGGCGACAATTGAAGCCCTACTGAAGATAAAACTTGGTAAAGGCAGCCTCGGATTTGCTGGTGCAAACTTCTATTCTGAGTTCTTAGCCGCCGTAATGGCAGAGGCCTATCAAGACAAGATCTTCTCCTCAAGGGAGATGCATATTGCGAGGCTTAAGTTACCACGTAGGATCCAATCCCTCTTCGACCATACGCCGGTGCCGGTAACGCCACCGCAGCCCCTGGTTCTAGCGCCTAAGGTAATTGCCGTAAAATCGGTACGCGCGACTTTTAAGGTGAAACGTTCAGGGAAGAAGATGACCAGGGCGAGAAAACGGTCGAATGTGCGATCACTGAGAGCTCATGCAAAGAAAAAGCAGCATATGAAGTTGGCTGCTCAGCGAGTTGGCCGAACGTTCAAGCGCCGGGCGCGCTCGCAGGCCTAAACTCGCGCCATCGTCTTTTTAAATGACTCGCGATTTGAAATTTTGTCGACCCAAGCAAGGACAGCAGGATGGCTGGAAAGAAACACTGGGGTTGGTTTCACACCAAAAAGCTGCCGACAAAAGGGGAACAAATGAATGTCACCGAGCGAAAACTCATTTCCGACGAGCCACTCGAATTGAGAAAGTCGTTTTTCCAGCTTTGCAAGATGGCCGGCTACCCTAGCCTTTACCCCATCACACTCGGCCTCAGAAAACCGGCTTACGCCATATTTCAAACGATCCAGGTCCAACTTAAATATTTGATTGCACCAATAGGTCCACAATCGAATCTCCGCTCGCTGAGCCGCATTTTTAGGCATGAGAGGATTTTGCGGAAAGGCGTCCTCAATATATTGGGTGATGATGGCAGACTCATAAAGTACTACGGCTCCATGCACGAGGACAGGAACCTTTACCTCAGGGTGTTTGGCACGAAGTTCAGGAGAGAAGTTTTTCAGATCTTCCTCCTTCACATCAAACGGGATGCCCTTTTCGTGCAGGGTCATTCGTACCCTCATTGCAAAAGGACAACGGCGGAAGGAGTAAACTGTAATGGCATTGGGCATAATTGATTTTCATTGTAGGCAGGTTCCTCGCCGTTGGGCAGTTTTTCTCAACCTCACTTTGGAGTAAACTTCGCATATGGTTATTAAGATCTTAAGCAGCGGTCAGGCAGGAGTAGAACGCGCGGCACTTGATGTGGCCATAGCCACTGAGATTGATTGCGGTGGATGGTGCGCCAAAGGGCGAATGGCCGAGGATGGTCCCCTTGATGCTAAGTACCCGGTGGTAGAAACAAACACTATGAGTGCCACCAAGAGCAGTGAAGCCAATATTCGCGACTCGGATGGCACGTTACTACTGGTGTGGGGGAAAATGGCCGGCCCCACCCTTAAGACTGCGGCAATCGCCGCTCGATTGAACAAGTCGCTCTTCATAGCAAATATGAGCGAGAACCCAAGCGTTGGTGAAATAGAGGCCTGGGCGACTAAGTCGAAAATCAAGGTGCTCAACGTGGCCGGGCAAAAGGCTAGCGAAGTGCCTGACGCCTATAACAAGGCCTTTAAGTTTCTTAAGGTCGTTCTGGTGGGAGAATAGCTAAAACTGTTCGAAAAAGAAGAGATGGCTGGGCTTTTTTCCGGGATAATGGGTTCGCGAGGTGACTCTAAAGACAGTCCCGGGTCGAATGAGAACCTCTTTCTCTTCAGGCCAAGCGGTAATTTCCAAAACATCGATATCGGCGCCACTGGCTTCAGGAATAAAAATCTCCTGTAGGTTTCGCTCCAAAAAATAAGCGGAAGGGTTGGTTCCTTTGGTGGTGCTTGTGAAGGCCCGCATGCCTAAATAATTTCCGGGCTCATATTGGGCCAACAGTAACGCGGGCGTGTTTTCCATACGAACCACTGGCCCCCTGTATTGAGGGGCGCAATTAATGCCAGAAGCAATCATCAAAATTTCACGTTCCACTTTGGACGCCAGTGGGTTCCCCTCCAACTTACCCTCCTGCATGGTGCGAAGGGCCCTATTCACTTCAGGATAAATTTCATTGGTGGCCCAAAGCTTCAGTGCATGAACTTCGGCCCGCGTGCAGTCTGGGGCCTTGGAGTAATCCTTGGTATCGCCTCCTTCGAGCTTCCACTCCAGGGAGTAGTCAGAAATCAAGGCATTAGTAGCCCGATAACTTTTAAGATCCGTGTGTCCGCTGGGAAGCTCTGCCAGTAAAGAGATCGAAGGATCTTCGACCACAATTTTGTTTGGATCAAAGCTTCGATTCTCCGTCGTCCAAAACAAGGGGGCCCATTCAAAACGAGAGGGCGGCTGAGCACCAAAGCAGTGGGAGCTTAACGTGATAAAAAGGGAAATTAGCAATGGAGTAGGAATGGCAGCACCTGTGAGAGTTACGAGAAGCGTAACTTTGGCAGTACCGCTGTCACTACTCGGAGGGTCAAAAACAGGGATGAATCTGAATAAGTGCCGGGTACAATGATCCCTATGGAACATTGGACACCCTCGGAAAAACGATCGTTACGGGCCCTAAGTACACCGGCTAAAATACAGAATTTCCTAGATGAGATCCCGTACCACATTGGGACAACCGCCTGGTCACCTCGGCGGGTTTTGCGGGAAAAAACCGCACATTGCCTGGAAGGGGCTATCTTCGCGGCAGCGGCGTTAAGGGCGAACGGAATGGCGCCGCTGATTTTGGATATTGAGGGGGAACAAGACTCCGATCATGTCCTGGCGGTCTACCGACAGGCAGGTGCCTGGGGAGCCATAGCAACCTCCAACTACTCAGGCTGTCGCTTTCGCTCTCCGGTCTATCGATCGCTTCGCGAACTGGCGCTGAGTTATTTTGAAGTTTATTTCAACCTACGCGGAGACCGGAGTCTGAGAACTTTTTCTCAGCCTGTAGACCTAACTCGTTTTGATAAACTCGATTGGATGACGACGGAGAAACCGGTCTGGTTCATAGCAGAACACCTCTGCCTTATTTCCCACACCCGCCTGCTTACCCCTGCCATGATCAAAAAATTGGTACGAGTGGATAAACGTTCTTTTAAAGCAGGAATGGTCGGTCATCGAAAATAGAAGACTTGAAACTCCCAGGCCTTTTGGCATGGGAGATTACTCTTACTTGATTTGTTGCAAGCCACAAAGTGGCGCGACGGCAATCTCAGTCGCTGAATCTCTCGGACGGCCTAGGCAGCGAGAACGGTTGAGACTCCCAGGCCTCGTGACCTGAGAGATTATTATTATTCGTTGGTATAAACGTCGGCTTTGATGGCTGCTAAGGCATCGGCATCCGTGATGCGATCTAAATGGCCATCTCCGTAGATGCCCGCATCCATTCTGATTTTCTCCGAGCAGTTCGTGCAGAACTTCTGGATATTCTTCATAAGGATGAGCGCGGAACCGTATGAACCATAAGGCGTTATGTCGCAAGCAGGGCGGCCAGCCAAAACGGCGCCGGTCCAGATGCTCACCACGTCTTTGCCTTTTTCATTTTTAAACGGTGTTGGGCAACGCGCATGAGACCAGTTTCCGTTTTCGGTCTCAGTATGACGGGCTTCGTGGTAGAGAACGCTAAGCTTTGCAATCATTGGATGGTCGAGCTCAGTGTAATTCTTAGTCAGCCAAATTTTGGAATGGCCAAGAAAGGGAATTACGCAGGCAACAGCTTTGCCGTCGTTCCCACAATCGTTCAAGCCAATGCGAGTGATACGACTCTCAAGCCACTCCATATAGATTTTGCCGTTAACCTCTCCAAAGATCTCTTTGTGGAGCGCAGAGGCCTCATTGCTGGTGAACGAACTCATGACTTTAAGGTCATTGGTAACTTGGTTTTTAATTTTTTCAGGAACTTCAGAACCGAATTCGTAACCAAACGACAATGCGGAACAGAGTAACCCCAATACTGCGATGAACTTCATAAATCCCCCCAATAATTGACTCATGTCACGGGGGGCATTCTCTCCACAATACCGAAGGCACAAGAAACGAAACGCGCGTTAACGGAGTGGTTCAAAACGCTGTGCGTCTAGTACCAAACGATTTGAGTCGTTGAACAGCTGCCGGTATTGCCGTTGCTGTCTCTGAGGTTGAAATTAATGAGATAAGTGCCCGAGTTTTCAATTTCTAAACGCGCGCTCGTCGCATCGAGCCATACTCCATTGTAATTGTAATAGTTGATCCCATTCTTAGTAATAGAGATGGTATCCACCCACTTGAGTCCAACTCCGCCGGAAAGAACGGCATAGGCGTTGAACCACTGAAACCGGTAGCTTGGATTGATCGACGTGTACCCAGTGCAAGTAAGGGCAGGGGTTGTAATCGGGGAAATGGTAACGCTATCCGACATGTCGCTGCCAGACTGGCAAAGCGCTCCGCTTGCTACGGAGCGGGCTTTTACCAAAACCGTTTTGTCTCCGCTTAAGGAAAAAGAGACCGACCGAGATGTGCTAGTCGACGCTACCAGAGTCGCATCGCTCGGCACTGTGAAAGAGGTGATCTGCAGCGCTTCGCCGCTAGTGGCAGAAACATTAAAACTTACCGTATCGCCAGGATAATAAATGCCACTAGAGTGACTGACAGAACAGGCCAAGCTGGTTTGGTTGGTAAAACTTAACGAGATGGTGTGCGTGGCCACTTGGGTGCCGGCCGTTGCCGTAACCACCACATCAAAAGCACTTTGAATTGCGGTTGATTTGACCGTAGCTATATTACCCACCCAGGAAAGGGTGACACCTGACCGAGTGGTCGAGAAAACGTAAGATGGTGTGGCGCTGAAACCAGAGGGCGTCGCCGTCAGCGTTATGTCCGAGCCAGCAACAACAGAGGAGGCTGGTGAAGCGACAAGGGAAACTGAGGGCGCTACGGCCACATTAACCAAGGTGGAGCAGACCACATGAGTTCCTGAATTATCGGTAACTTTCACAGAAGCCGTTTGAAGGCCCGAAACGGGATACTTAGCCGAAGCGCTTGCCTGCGTCGAAGAGGTCATCGCCAACGGGGAGAGAACTACTCCATTGGTACCAGGGTTGAACTCTGAAAAGCTATACGGAGCCTGACCGTGCAAAGCAGTAGCGACAAAGCCAGTGCTCTGATTCAAGACCGGTGATGCAGGTGTGGACACCAGGTTACAGGCCAAATCCGAAGGGCTTCCCACAGGATTTACCGTGATTAAGAAATTACATTGCGTAACGTGCCCAGAAGCATCTTTTACCACGACGGTATCTACTACTGTTTTATTTACCGAGCCCAAATTCTCGTAGGTGCGAGAAATGACCGTCTCTTTATCAAATGCAATCGCGGCATCTACAATCTGGTAAGGGGCGACGCCGTCTTTGGCATTAACGGTAATTGGGGAAGGCACCCCTGAAACTACCGAGCTACCCGCTGAGGGAGAAAGCATCGCAGAACAAGTAAGAGTGGTTGCTCCCTCGTGATTCACGGTCACCGTGGTATTAGGCACGTCAACTTTACAGGCGCTAAGAAGGGAAAGGAGAGCCACGACACCCAATAGAGACTTAGTAGTTCGAATCCACATCACAAACACTCCTGAAAAAGCCCAAACATTTTTTGCGGCTGCTCTTCGCAGGCCGTCCTACGATTCAGGTGATAATGCAACGGGTGAGCCGAGCCGTGTATTCTTAGAGAGCTCCGATTAGACGAGTAAATTGGCTATGAGTTTCCCCCTCACAAAGGGGAAAGGAGCGCAGAAATTAGCTCGAAGAAATAGAATGGCATTACACCCGCCACAATCCTGACGGGGGTGTATTCACGAAGTGGATAAAAATACCTTTACGTCAAACCACCCATATAATTAATTGATTCCGCAGGCCCGTCGAACTTCCCCGGTGCTCTCTTGCGCCACTACAATACTATTGCGACTCAAGGTGCAGCTACCACAGACATCTTTGCTTCGGCCAAATACGCGACCGCTATCTGGATCCACCGCCAAAGAATATAGGTTTTCAAATTTAGGTCCCGCCACGGCTAGATCCCACTCGGCAACTACCTTCGCCGGGGTCTGCTTCATATCCACGAAAGTCACCTTTTTGGAGATGTCGGAGCCCACCACTAAACAGTGACCAAACTGATCTAAAGGACGAGGAGTTCCCCCTGGAATGGCAATCGCGCCAGCAAGCTTATTACTCTTGCGATCGATGAGGAGCACCTGGTTCGCTAGTGACTCAGAAGCGGCGAGGTAGGAGCTGTCATTGAGAACCAACATGTTGGTCAGCCCATTACGTAATCCATCGGTAAACACACGCTCTGAAGATTCATCGGAAAGTTTAATTCTCGTGATGTTCTCATCACCGAGTGCAAAACCATTGCGCTCGAGAACATAGAGAAAGCCACCGGTAAGTAACATTTGGCCAGGACCAGAAATTTCCGCTTTGAGCGGCTGGGACCCTTTTCCATCCCAACGAAACACACTGCGGCTTCCCACTTCATTAAAGAACATCGCACCGGGCTGCCCGCCAAACTGTTCAGTCTGAATCTCTTCGGGAAACGTGGTCGTTTCCGCAGAAAGTCCGCGGCCAGTCAGTGACAAAATGGTGTAGTGCGTTTTCCACGGCCAGCTGCTTTTCCCGACAACAACCGCCGCCTGAGATCCAAAAGCATATAGATGTTCGGCGGAATGCGGAATTCTCACTTGGGCCATCGGTCCATGTCCCTCGGAATTATAAAGAGAGACGTCATAAACAGTCTTTTCGGTACCCGTTGTTGAGCTCGCCACCCATAGGTAATGGGCGTGAAACAAGAGCGGCGCATAGGGTTGCGTGCGTTCGAGATCGGTCACAACCCTCACCTCGGGTGCCGCTGAGGCGCAAAGTGAACTGGTTAGAAACAAAAAAGCCCCGAGCCATCGAAAACCTAGTTGTCGCATTCTTTTATCCCCCCCAGGAAACGGTATCGGGGAATCCTGGCGGCAAGGGGATATTCTTGTCATTACGCGAGCTGACGAAACGCCTGGGCGGCTAAGCCCGATTGAACCTCTAGCCTATTGAAATCTTACAACTAACTTTCGCCCCCTTGTATCCCCGCCCCACCCGCTATAAACCTCTGTCTGCAATGAACGGGTTTATTAATATTTCTACCTATCGGTTTGTTCCCTTGACCGATCTCAAGGCTCTCCGTGCAAGACTCCTAAATCTGTGCAAGGGCTGGGAAATCAAGGGAACCATTCTTTTGAGCAGCGAGGGGATCAACCTTTTCGTGGCTGGCCTACCACCAAAAATTGACCTCCTTTTGGGGGAATTGCGCCAAATTCCAGGTCTCGCTGAATTGGAGCCAAAGACGAGCGAAAGCGACAAACAGCCTTTTACTCGCATGCTCGTGCGCATCAAAAAAGAGATTATTGCCTTTGGCGTTGAAGGCATCGCGCCCGCGTTGCGAACCTCGCCCAAACTTCCGGCAAAAGAAT
>JAYVQZ010000220.1:0-2111 GCA_043776735.1 Deltaproteobacteria bacterium
CGGGCCAATTCTCAGACATCAATGATTCAAGATCCCTTTTTACCTATTCCAGAGACAAAGCCAAGGTCCGAGTTGTTTTTGACAATGGGGAGAACGCTCCTCCCACAACTTACAGAGGGCTTGTTAATGATGAAGCCACGGTAGTTGAGTCTGATACTGATCAAGTCGTCTTTACGATCTTGGGGCATGATTCGGTGTTAAAAAACACGAACGTTCCCGCCGGTTCTATTTCCAATGCAATGACCATCACCCAAGCCCTGGTGGCTATCTTAAACACTTCTGACGTTCGCTCGGTTCTTGGGGTTTCACTCTCGAACTTAAATCCCAAGGCCAATATCGTCATAGATGATGGCACGAAATTCGACGGGCTAGTCAAGCGCGATGCGATTGCCACGCTTCTTGCCGCTTCTAACTCGGTCATGCTCATTGATTCAAATTTAAATATTATCGTCAGAGACAGAACGAGTAACTACACCAATCCTATTTTGTATTTATACGGAAAAGGCGACGCTTTTGGCCGGGAAAACATTAAGTCAATTCCCAATTTCAATACGGGCTTGCACCGTACTTTTAATTCTCTATTGGTAACCGGCGGGCAAGCCACAGCACTTGTGACCGATAATTCGAGCGTAGTGCAAACGGTGACTCTCCCGGCTTTTGTTGCCCCCTCGGTCAATAACCCCTCTATTGCTATTTTCGGCACCAGACAAAAGGCTTTGAGTTTCCCTTGGCTAACTCAATCGGCAACGCTTAAACAGGTGGCAGACACCTACACGGGCGAATTCGCCTATCCCAAATTAGAATTACAAGTCGTCGTCCCGACAGCTTTAGCCGCCACAGCCCAGCTCTTAGATCAAGTCAGTGTTAATTACCCACTACTGACAATACCTAGCGGAAAGTTTTTACCAGTCATTGGGGTGACAAAAGTGGGGGATACGTCCTCTCCTCTTCCTTTTGTAAAAGGGGCGCTCTCAATTGATCCGGGCCTGGGTTTTAAGATTATTGAAAAGATTGAAGACATCTCGACTTACGAAACCACGCTAAAGCTCCGACAGGTCGGAGTCACTCAAAGCGACGGAGGACTTGTTGTGCCTACATCGACCAGAACAATAACACAGACATCAAACGGACAGATCACCTCTAGCGACGATATTATTTTAATCGATTGTACGCTAGGGGCTGTGGACGTGAAGCTGCCAAGCCCACTTTCTAACCCGCAAAAATCCTATACCGTGATGAAAATAGATTCGACCGTGAATCTGGCACGAGTTCTCTCTTTTGGATCAGAGTATTTAAACCAGCCAGGCACTTCGTTGCCGCTGGCTAGCCAGTTTGACGGCGCTCAGTTTGGAACCGACAGGACAAATTGGTTTGGTTACGCAAGGGCCACACAGCCCATTTCCACCCTGGCAAAAACGGCCTTCACCATTACTAATAATCAGGCCTCTGCGGCCGATGTCACGGGGCTCTTATTTGATAAGACGATTTACCGGGCGGCCATCATCAAAATCGATGTCAGAAGAAAAACCGACACAGCGAATTCAGAGGTCCGGGCTACCCACACACTCGTTGTCCAATACAATTTGCAGGCGGACTCTTGGACCGTGTCGAGTAAAAGCGATGGGGATTACGATGGGATCGCTTGGTCGATAACTTCAGCCGGCCAAATTCAATATACGTCCACCAACATCACCGGTGCCAACGGCGTTCACAATCTTTACTTCAGCGCGGAGCGTTTTAGTGTTTAAAAACATTCTACTTTCATTCTTGATAGCAGCTCAGAGCGTTGCGTTTGGGCAAACGGTAATCGGACCTTTCCAGGTTCGGTCAGCCGGAGGTTCCCAAAGCGCGTCCTCCGTATTTGAGGTTAATTCTACGACGAAGGGCGGAATTTCTTGCCCGAAGATGTCAACCACTCAGGTTAACGCGATTTCTTCTCCGACCGAGGGCCTATGTGCGTTTGACACGACCATTCATGCTACAAAGTTTTACACCGGCGCAGCTTGGGTAACGCTATTAACTTCGGCTACGTACACGGCGCCAACGATTCAAAGGTTTACCTCTGGCACGGCCCAGACCTACACAACGCCCATAAGTCCGGCTCCGCTTTA
>JAYVQZ010000221.1:0-8095 GCA_043776735.1 Deltaproteobacteria bacterium
CCAAGGGTACAATTAAAGAAGTCAGTATTTCCTCACAGCTAGGAATCAACATGAAAAAGACTTGCCTCACCCTTTCTCTCATTGCGCTCATTCTTTGCCCCACGGCGACCTTCGCTAATGAAGGAATCTCTCCCTCTCAGACCGAAACCGAGCGGACCAACCAAACCGTAGTTCGCAATAAAATGTTTTATAAACCGGGCAGGTTTGAGATTTCACCGGTGCTCGGCCTGATACCGTTTGATTCCATTGTGAATCATTTTTTAGCGGGCGGGCGGCTCACTTGGCATCTCTCCGACCATTTTGGATGGGAGATTGCTGATCTTACGATTGCGATTCCTTCGGTTACCTCGTACGCAACCGACCTAGTGAAAAAAGACGACATCGCTAATTTGCAGGCAAATCAGCTTAAGATGATTGTCGGAACCAATCTTGTCTTTTCGCCGCTCTATGGAAAGTTTCGCTTCTTTGGCAATGGCATTGTCCATTTTGATATCTACGCGGTTGCCGGCTTGGGCTTCTCGCGAGTTGATGTTTTAAAGCTCTCAAGCACCGGGCTGGGGGCCACACCTAACGTGAGCACACTAAAAAGCACCTGGGATCCTACCTTCAACTTTGGGTTTGGATTTAAGTTCTTTCTTACCAACGTAGTGGGTGTGCTGGTCGATTTCCGGGATTACTTTAGCTACTCGGAAGCCTACGGGAAGAAGCGTATTGCCGGCCATTTCGGTACCAACGTAGGCCTCTCCTTCTTTGTCCCTCCGTTTTGAGAATTAGACTAATTTAACGGGGGAACGGTTGGCTTTACGGAAACGCTGCGGCTTGCCGTCCCTTTTTTTTTAAGGGAGACTCACTGCATTATGGGTGACCCCAAGCTCTCGGATTTGTTTAAGGTTTATCACGATCTGGAACGCACATTGACTCAACTGCGAAAAAACGCGGAACGTCATTTGCACCGAGATATTCCTATTGATGTAAAAAAGCTCATTCGCCAATTAAGCCGCTCGAAACAAAAGCTTGAGAGAAAGATCGGAAATACGATTTTGCTGGAAAAGCAGCAGTTCGGTCGCAAGTTTCGTCAGGTGGTCATCTCGCTTAAGAAGACCGCAAATAATATCCATCCCTCTAAAGACAACTCCCCGCGTCCGTAATGGCCCAACGGCTTTTTCTCATTTTTGTCTTTTCGAGCGTCTGTGGGGGCTTTCCCGCTCCAAAATGCCTCTTTCTGTTTTATGGCTTAGGCCTTCCCCCCCAAGTTGCTACCGACCTGGCTGCTGACTTAGATGCCGTTAAAATCGATCTGGATCAGGCCAAACGCTTCATAGCGAAGTATGGAACTCCCTTAACTATCAAGGGGTCTCTTGTGAACGGATTACCAGCCAAAGTCGTTGATACCACTACAAACCCACAAATGAGCGGTCAGCACAATGAGGGTCTCTATTTTTTTGAGCGAAACGGTTTTCCGCGAGTAGTAAAACTTTTGCCTAAATCTACCAATCAACGGCTTGAAGCTATGGAATTCGTCAGAGCCCTAGAAGGAGCTGCTTTGGGAGAAAAGTTTGGGGCACCGAGAGTTTACCAGTTTGGAAAGACCAACAATGGCCGGAATTATTTGGAAATGGAACAGCTTTTCCCCGGCCAACCAGCGGGAACCTTCAAAGATTGGATGAAAGAGAAAGGGGATGGTGGCCTTTACTTGATTTCCAAAGATCGGGAGCTGAAAGGCCGGGTGATCAAGAGTATGGCCGAGAAGCTAGTATCCGTTTATGCGCATTCGGTTCTGCCTTCTGATTTAGATTTTTTGCTGTCCTCTAACGGGGAGGTGAAGTGGATTGACACCCACCATTGGCGCCGTAGTTCCTGGACAGAGCCGGTATACGCCAACCCTCAAAGAGGCCTGATGGGGCAAGAACTTACTGGCACTTTGGTCATGATGGCAGCCAAGCGGCCCGAGGAAACAAAATTTTTTATTGAGCAAATTGTGGCGTCAATCAAAGCCTCGACAGAGTTGGCCGGCGACAAAAAAAGGCTTCTATTGGAGGAACTATTCCATGCACCGTATCAAACACGCACTGGTGTGGAAGGAGGAGATTCGTTGATTCAGGTCTTTGAAAAAACTGGCCTCTTCGCATCCACCAATACCGGCAATCCGTTGGCAGCCGTTTATCGGCTCTACGGCCTGACTCCCTAGTGCTAGCGTTTTGTTTTATGCTTCGGCCCCTCGGTCTGCGGACGTAGAAGGTAGATGCTCAATAAGATGGTGGCTAGAACCTGGAGAAGGGACAGCACCTGACCCATGGTTAGGCCAGCCACCAAATACCCCACTTGAACATCTGGCTCACGGAAGCACTCCCCAATAAAGCGAGATACGCTGTAGCCAAGAAGAAATACCAGAGAAATGGCGCCATTACGCTTTAGGCGGTTTTTAAGCAGCCATAGAAGTGCAAAGAGAGCGACCCCTTCTAAGAAAAATTCGTAGAGTTGAGAGGGGTGGCGTGGCTCTGGTCCGCCGTCTCGAAATATCACCGCCCAGGGAACGTACGAGACACGTCCAAAAAGTTCGCCATTGATGAAGTTGCCCATCCGCCCCATCGCGAGGCCGGTAGGGGTCGAAAGCGCCATCGCGTCGCCGAGATTCCAAAAAGGGATCCCCTTTTTTCTCGCCCAGAGGTAGCCCGCGGCCATCACACCAAGTAACCCTCCGTGGAAAGAGAGCCCCCCGCGATAAATTTGAAATACGTAAAAAGGATCGGCCATTATTCCTTGCGGATCATAAACCGCGCAGTAAATGAGCCGGGCGCCAATCACACAGCCAATCAACAACCAGACGATTAGGTGGTCCACGTCATCTGGGGTAAAGAGAAAGCGCTCTTCCCGGGCTAATCGCCGCAGTAGTGCCCGTCCCACAAGAAATCCACCGACGTACAGCAGCGAGTACCATCGGATTTGAAAGGGGCCCCAAATATGAAGAAGGACCGGACTAATGTTGGGCTGATGCCAGTAGGTCGTCATGGAAAGTAAGCGTAGCGCATGCCAGAAGGCGAGTCGACCGATGTAGTTATTCTTTCTGTCATTGCGAGGGGTGGAATGCCCACCATTGACCACTTATGTGCTGCGTTATTTAGGGAGGCACGCAAGGCGTTCTTCCCCTTTTCATGAACATCATCCTCATCAAAGAGTTCTTATAACCAGATAGTCGATATCCCGTGTCGCAACTGAAACTTTGGGGAATGGACTCGCACCCCCGGAAGCGCCTGGGGCTACGTCACTGACTGAGATTGCCGCCGCGCCACTTTATGGCTTGCGACAAATCAGAGAAACTGATCTCTCGGACCGAAGGTTCGGGAGTGTCAACCGCTGGATTTGGCTCGGGCCAGTCTGGTGTTGCACTTTATGGTGCGTAGTCTGACACTTTCCCTGGTCTCGTTGATTGACTTCATGGCGAATGGCAGCCGCTCGAAGCAGCCTCAACCTCAAATGACCGTGAACCAGCGTTCACTATTAGAAAGCAACGAGGCAGCACGCCCTCGGCGTTACTCCACTTTAATGGCATCGAGTTCGCTGCTGAGAACTAGTAAATTATCAAGGGTGGCCCGATTTTGCTTTTTAGCGGCTTGGATGGCCGTGGCGGCATTTTGATACTGGGGCACCTGACGGGAACTAAAGCTAAATACATATTTTGCTCGAACGGTCCCTGCCGAGTTTGGAAGGGCAATCGTGACCATAGGATACTCGATATGGAGGTTCATTGGACTATTGGGGTCAGTAAGGGGGGAACTGCCCTGGCGAGCCGTGCTGGCAATTGGCTCCGTATTTTCCAGCGCAAAATTAAGATACCCGGCATATTCAAACGCGGTGCTTAAATTACCTCGAGCGTTTTCAATGAGCTTTAACGCCGCCGTCCTATTTTCTGGGTTTCCGCTTTTGCGGTAGGCCTCCAACTGTTTCTTGGCGTGATGTAATTCAATTTGAACCGATAGGACATAGGCTCTGGGTTCGTCACTTCGAAATCCTCTTGAGTGTTTGGTAGCGTTTGTTTTTCGTGAAAAACCAACCCCTCCTCCACTTGCGATGGTAATTTGCATCGCCGGAGCTTCGTTTTGAGTCTTCAAGCGAGCAGGTTCATAAATAGCCATGTCGGTTCTGGCTTTGATAAACTGATGCCCCATACTTTCGGGAGATTCGCCATTCACCCCATCAAACCCAATCCCAAGTGTGGGCTTTTCTTCGGTAGTCACGCGGGGGTTGGTGAGAGAAACATGCCGAGTACTAAAAATTAGATCGGGCTTTTCAGAAGAGGAATCCGCCTTTATAGCGATACCCCATTCCCTATCGTTAAGAAGTCGAATGGCGCTTTGTTTGTCCACATTCTTTAAAACTAACTCTATCGCGATATCACGTGTATCAGAGGCAGGAATTACTCTTGATTCAAATTGAATTCCGGGAACCGTTCGTTTTAAAAATTCATTCACCGCATTGGCCAGGCGTTGATGGTAATATTCTTCCCCTGTTTTGGTGGCTTGGTAGCGATACTCCTGAAGCTCGCTGAGCAAGCTGCGATACTGCGATTGGCGGGCCGCTTCCAAATTTTCTGCCGTTTGAACCAGGGTTGGATTGAGATTTCTAAGTTTATTTTCATTCACCGCAATGACCTTGCCTCTGGAGATCTCCCTCAAGCGAAAATCGTTTTGCGACTCTTCAACAAACTCGTAGGTGGTAGGTTTGCTCCACCACCCCCATTTGACGACAAAACGGTCGCCCTTTTTGGGACGAAAAAGTCTAAAATGGGCCCATGAATCAAAGTCGCCCGGCAATAGGTAAAACTCCGTTGGGGCTTGTTGATTTATAGAGCTCCATTTGAAAAGAGTGGGCCGATCCTTCTGGATTGCGGTTTGAATTCCCTCTTCGTGGTAGGGACGCAAAAATTCGGCTGGTAATGTGGACGCTAGGGCGTTGAGCAAGTCTCCATAGAGGGCGCGGGTACGCTGCTTTTCGAGGGGTTCTGTTCCTTTGGTTACGTGTTCCCATTCGGGAGCGTAATGAACGGCGAGCGGTTCCCCTTTTCTGCGACTGGCGACCAGGAGGCTTCCCTGTCCCTGAAGCGGCATGGCGAAAGAAAAGTAATCATCAATTACTGGTAACTCTGAAACCGCGTTACGGTATTCTCGCGCTTCATCAAAACCAATTAGGATGGGATCTAAGGGGACGTTGGGACTTCCTCCGCCCACCGTTCGGTTTAAAACACGCTCGCTGGAAACTTCAACAGGAGCGTCAACGTCGATAACCACTATGCGATAGCCCAACGCCTTGGCTTTTTGAGCTACGTTGTCAATGGAGGCAGGCGTTCCAAATCGTTTATCCAACACGATGTTCAGGCCTTTCTGCAAAGACTTTTCGAGTAAGCGTTCGGCTAGTGCCGAACCCTCTTCGTGAACTTGTTGGTTAGAAACTTTCCCCGCTTCTCGTTTTTGTAGATTTGCCTTAATTGAGTCGGGATTAATCACGCCACCTTCATGCCTCTTCACGGCATCACCAATACCCACGGACACTAAAAAGGGATCCTGTGAATTGGCTAGGGCAAAGGTTTTTCCAGATCCAGAATTGCCTCGTGTCATCACAAGCACTGGTTTTCCGGTTTGCTCTTTCACAAAGGGAGAGCTGGCAAGTTCTTGGGACAGCCTTTCTATTTCACTTTCAAACGCGCCGAGAATTTCTTTGTGGATGGCTTGGCGCTCTGCAATCCAAAACGCAGGTTGCATTAGTGGCGCTTTGAGATCTCCAGAGGGAACCTCACCGGCGGCAAACGCTTCGTGGGTGGACTTCCCTTGAGCCACTAATTGGTTTCTACGATGAAGATAATCTTCAGAGAGGTGAGCTAGCCCCTGTTTGCAAACGTGCCGCAAATTGGCAGCCGAGTTGGGGAGCTGATCTTCACCGGCAAGTAGTCTGGTCGACGCCACCAGGCTCAAAACGCCAAGTAAAATAAAATGAAACCAGGCTTGGGCCATACGGTTAACTAGGCTAAGCAACAATGGTACCCACAACTAAGAGGCCAGCCATGTAGACTTTGGCTAGACGAGAGATTGAGACTCCCGGTCCAAAGGCCCGAGAGATCGTATACACCGGATTTGTCACAAGCCACGAAGTGGCCAGACGGCAATCTCGGCCGGCGGATTTAGTAGCAATCAATTTGCCCAAACCTCTTCGGTTAAAAAGAATCATCCCAAGTGACAATTCGCGGCGCCTTTTAGTGGACAGCTCTGTATTCCCCTAGTTCGCTTCACAAAGAATACAGATTCTCCGGTGGCACGAGTTCTGCTCCTCAAGTGGCCACTGAGTTCCTGTGGCGTAGAGAAAGTGGTTCATGTGCTCGTGATGCGGATGTTGAAAAAAATATTTCCACTGGCAATAGCTGGTGTCGGACTTTTATCAGCCTGCACCACCGCTCTGCCTACCGGTGCGGTATCGGTGAAGGTAATTCAACCTATCGCCCAACAACGTTGTAAGTATCAAGTCGCACCGGCTCGACTTGAAACGATGGATAATTTAGCCTCTCTTCAGGGGAAGCTCGGTCGGGTGGTTGTTTTTCCTGGAGATATTGATGCCGATCCTCAAACTCTTGCCGCCGGTTTGGGCTTTCTCGCTATCGACACCCAATTTATTAAATCCGCAGGCGCCTTTGCTGCCTCTGACTACCGAACGCTTTTGGGTGCCAGTCTCTATTACGCGGCTGAAATGGGTTATAAGCTTCACGCTCGTCTAAATCCCGCCGCCGATTTTCTAACCGTTGACCCCACATTTGGTAGCCGCAGTATTTTTATTGTGGATGCCAAACGTAAGGATGATGCCACTGGGCCATATGTGGCAGACAATGCCGAATATTTCCCTCAGAAAAGAGCGGATGGAGCTTTATTAAATTATCTCATCAGTTACCCCAATGACCAGGTATCTGAACTTCCTCTGGCATTGAATCTAGGCATTATGGTTCATGAGTACACCCATCTTGTTTTCCATAACCTTTTCTATGAGCCGGGTTTTAAACGGCATTCCGATGTGACTGATTCTAGCGAAAGCGAGCTTGTTTTAGCGTCCATCGATGAGGGGCTTGCGGATTATTTTGGATATTTGGGTGCCCAGGACCCTGCTTTTTTTCTGTGTAGCTTTCCTGGTGAAGATCGTGATCTTGCGAAACCCAAAAATTTAACGTCTGAGATTCGTTCCTCGTGGACTTCGGGGAAGAACTTTGATTCTCATGAAGGGGGCGCCGTTTTTGCGTCCATTAATTACGAGATTGGAAAAAAAATCGGGGCCGAAGAAAATGGCAAACTTCTTTCCCGTCTTATGGTTAATTTTCTTACTTGTGCCGATCTCCAAGGGGCCGGTGGGCTGAAGTTTACGTTTGAAGGCGTAGGTCACTGCCATGCCGCTTTATCCGGCGACCGCTCGGGGACGATTCAAGCCATTTATGATCAGCACCTGGGAGGCGGCACGTGAGGCCCCTTCTTTTTTTCTTCTTGGGCCTTCTGAGCTTTCAAACGATGGCCCAACCGCAAATGCCCTTGATGCCATCAAAGGTTGCCTCGGTTTCAAAAGAGGACCAACGAAAGTTTTTATCGACGACTCACACTAGCGAGGCAACGGCTGTAGCCTCCTCTAAAAAGCGGCCGTCGGCTACTGGGATGGGGTTGGAATTGGGAACCCTTGGACGTGCCAACCGGACGCAAAGCGATGTTGCTGGGCTTCAACTTTTTT
Organism: Deltaproteobacteria bacterium; assembly: GCA_043776735.1. GTDB lineage: Bacteria > Bdellovibrionota > FAC87 > UBA2466 > UBA2466 > JBGSST01. The sequence continues at coordinate 7,750 of JAYVQZ010000221.1, forward strand.
TTGGCGGGAGATTTTTTGTCAGGATGCCAGTTTTCGACGATTTCTATTTGGTTCCTTCATTAGGATATTTTCGCAAGCGCGAGGGCGCCGGTAGCGCCGGAGTGACTCAGCACCTTATTGAGGGAGGACTAACGGCCTATTACAACGCTTGGACGGGAAGAAAGGCCAGATGGTTTGTAGGTGGAATGGCAAAGGCGGAGTATGCCCTATCTGAAATTTATGCTTTTAATGCTTCTTCGTCGGGGGAGGGAGTTTTCCGTTTTCGGGCAGGGCCGGCAACGGGTATTGCCGTCGGAATTTCATCGGAATGGAGTTTTGTCGCCAATTTGGAGCTTGGATTTTCCTT
>JAYVQZ010000222.1:0-8087 GCA_043776735.1 Deltaproteobacteria bacterium
ATTCGCTCGTCCTGAAGCTGCCCGCCTTTGCGATGATCTGGGCGTCACCTGCCCTCCTGACTTTTCCCGCCTGCGCCAACAGCTAGAAACCTTTAAGGGCATCCCAGTGATGAAACTTCCCGAGGATCTAAAAGCCACCCTTCGCCCATACCAACAACGTGGCGTGGATTGGTTAAATTTTTTGCGTAAAAGCACACTCGGAGCGTTACTTGCCGACGACATGGGGTTGGGAAAAACGATACAGGCAATGTGCATTTTCTCAGGACGCACCTTAGTGGTTTCCCCGACGAGCGTACTCCCCAATTGGCAAAAGGAGCTGGCTCGTTTTCGCCCCTCGTTATCGGTTACCGTATTTCATGGCGCCGATCGCGAACTGAACACCAAGAGCGATGTCGTTTTGACCACCTATGCCTTGCTCCGCCTCGACAAGGATCGGCTTGCTACCGAAATGTGGGACACCGTGGTTTTGGATGAAGCACAGAATATTAAAAACCCCGAAAGTCAGGTGGCTCAGGCTGCCTTTGGTCTTCAGTCGAAGTTTCGCACCGCCCTCACCGGCACCCCTATTGAGAACCGACTTGAGGACCTCTGGAGTCTCTTCCATTTTCTAAATCCAGGATTTCTTGGCGCAAGAAATGAGTTCCAGAAACGTTACGGTTCCGCAAGCCGTGAACAGCTTGGGGAACTCAGGACCAAGATCAAACCCTTTGTGCTGCGTCGGCTAAAACAAGAAGTGGCTCCCGAGCTCCCCCCTCGCACCGATCAGGTGGACTACTGCGAACTCGATGCCGAAGAGCAGATCACCTACGATGCCATGAAAGCGGCCACGCAAAAAATGGTTTTAGATACCTTAGGAAAGCCTGGGGGAGTGATGGCGGCTCTTGAGTGCCTGTTGCGTCTTCGTCAGGCGGCCTGTCATACCGCTCTACTGCCCGGTCAAAGCGGGACTGACTCCTCAAAAGTAAAATTGCTTTTAGAGAGGCTCGATGAGGTGGTCAGTGAAAATCACAAGGCCCTCGTCTTCTCGCAATGGACTTCTCTTCTTGATCTCATCGAACCGCACCTAAATAGAGCCGGTATTCGTTTTTGCCGAATTGATGGCTCCACCCAAGATCGCGCGGGAGTTGTAGAACAGTTTCAGTCAGAGGAGGGACCAGCGGTTCTTTTAATGACGCTAAAGGCGGGTGGCGTAGGGTTAAATTTGACAGCAGCGGATTACGTTTTCTTAGTCGATCCCTGGTGGAACCCGGCTGCAGAAGATCAGGCGGCCGATCGCGCGCACCGCATTGGACAGACTCGACCTGTCTTTGTTCACCGCTTAGTTGCCCGAGGAACCGTAGAAGAAAAAATTCTTGCCCTCCAAGAAAGCAAGCGCGCTGCCGCTACCGGCGCCTTGAGTGAGGCAGAGAATGCGGCGGGAATCACTCGCGAGGATCTACTCAATCTACTGAGGTAGATTGCCCGCTGGCGATTCTATTGTTACCCTCTCCCCCGATGGCAACCTCAGTTGATGTCCCCCTAAACCAAAAAAAAACGCTAGCCACTTTTTTAATACCGGAGACGGACGGAGAACTTGACGTCGCCTTTGGAAAAAAAATCGCCAAGACCTTGCAGCAGGGGAAGCTGGTCACCGATAAAATTTTTAATTCGCTGCTTTCGCCTAGGGGAAAGCGTTACTCCCATCGGCACTGGACCCCAGTAGGAGTGGCCAATCGAGCAGCAACGCTTCTCACCAATCAAAAGGCCTGCCGAATTCTCGATGTGGGGTCAGGTTTGGGAAAGTTTTGCATTGTCGGAGCGCTGACGACTCCTGCCCGGTTCGTAGGGGTAGAGCGAAGAGAGTGGTTAGTTTCTGAGGCGAAAGAGACATCAAAACGGTTAGGAATTAAAAGGGTCCAATTTAAGCACGGCGATATGGCTGAAATTGATTGGAGTCTTTTTGATGGCGTCTATCTCTACAACCCTTTTTACGAAAATATTGAAGATACCGTTCGGATCGATGCCAGCATCCCGTTAGGAAAGAGCTGTTACCGGGACTATGTGACCACCGCAAAGGAGAAGCTAGGAACGCTTCGCAAAGGGGCCCGAGTGGTGACCCATCATGGTTTTGGAGGGCGAATGCCATCGGAGTTTATCCGCACAGCACGAGAGCCATGGGGCGAGGATTTTCTGGATTTGTGGATCAAGAAAAAGTAGCGGTTAGAATTGATAACCAACAAAAAAATTCACATACGGAAGCAGATCACGAAACCGGTACGAAATTATCGGAGAGTCCTTTCCGAAGATGTATTGAGCCCCGAGGGCTAAACCAAAATCTAAATTAAAGGCCGCTTTAGCAGTGCCACGCCAGAAAACCTGCCCCTTTATGGCAGGCATGTGAAGCGTTTCGGCAAGCCCCCGTTCGGTCAAACCAAGTGAGTAAAGCCCTGGTCCCACTTGAAACCCCAGCCCATTAAAAACGGCCTTCTCGTAATAGGTACAATTAAAGAACGCACCCGCCAAGGTGGACGAGCTGGCGTCGGAAGAGAATTTTGAAAAAATCACCTCAACCCCCAACGTCGCTTGATCACCGACGCGAGCATTGAAGTAGAGTTCTGGGAAAAAGTAGGCGTAGCTGATATGGCCACCAAGCCCGGCATCAAAAGTCTTTTGTTCTCCCTTATTCCGAACGGTGCCTACCGTCGTTGGCTCACTCACGGAGCTTATCCCCCGCTCAGGACGGCTGATCGTTACCACGTTTCCTCGAGCAAAAAGCGGAGCCTTATCTCCTATACCTATCCAAACCCGATCGTGGGTTGCCGTTTGGGCCCGGCCACAACCCAGCCTCTGAGCACCCCGAGTTAGGCAAACCGCCTCCCCTGCTTGGATGCCTTCCGTTTCCCCGGTCTTGGTCACCGAAACGCGACCCTGTGCGGGGTCAACGTCAACCACCTGGGTAGCCGCAAAGACCTGAGCGGGCATGAGCAACAATAGAAAGAGTAGCAAATAAATGAGCATAGAGTGAGTTAAGGATACCATCTCAATCGTCGCTTGAATAAAAACCAGGGAATGGGGTCGGGCTCGGGTTAGGAGAAGCCACCGTGGTTACCGTATCTCCTACTTTTAGGATCGTGCTTCCTTCCAAAAGAGGAAGAATGGGTAGGTTCTCAGTATCAAAAACGCGATCATAAAGGAATTGAAGGTCGCCCAAAGCGAACATTGCAAGTTCGGCGATAACGACCCCTTTGTAGTCCCCTTGATAACGGCTATGTACGTAGGGAGCATTGATCAGTAACCGTTCAAAAGCGACATTGCGCCCGGAGCCAATAACGGCTCCGTTGACGTCTAAGAACTGGCCCTGGGCCGAAGCGTCAGTCAATTCAGGAATGGTAGAAGATTCATTTATAATCAGATCGAGTTTTGCCCGCGTGGTTAGGTTAGCGCCCGTGGCATCGCGGGTGAAGAAACTGGTACTCATAGAGTGATTTAATCGCGCGCTAAGGTAAGAATGATCCATTCCTAATACTACCGCGCGCGAACTCACCACCTGTAGATTTCGGCTTGCCGCACTACCCAAATATTGAATTGGTCCCTGAATGAACGTTGTTCCCGTGGAATGAAGCCTGCAGCCATTGCCATCGGTGCGAAGCTTGAGTGAATTGAGAAGAAGAACGCCATTTACAAAGACATCCCCAGAGCAATGGAGTTCTCCGGTAGTATTACGAACAAAAAGTCCATTGGGAGAAAGTTCTAGTCCGCTGATCTCTTGGTCGCCGCTTGCTGTGACATATTTCCATTTAGGATGGGACGCTGGAAAAACACCAGCGGCTGACTTCAGCTCGAGTTCTGTCGGCGCACCAATTCTAATCGAATCCTTTTCAACCACCTCCGGAGCCCCCACCGCTCCTGGCGAAGTAAGAACGGCTCGCAAATATCCAGCAAGGGTGGAATAGCCTACGCTTGGTGCGCTAACCCTTGGTACCGTTACCCGGCCTCGTTCTGTAACGCCCGACGCATTCACTTGAGTAATCATTGCCGAGGACCAATTCGTAGAATGGTCGCCGTAGATGTTTCCATAGGTAGGGCCGCCGCCGCCCTGAGCTCCAAAATAATAGCTATCCCCTGCGCCGAAATCGGTGATGAGGTTGGCTCGCACGTTAGAATGGCAATTCATGCAACCAGAGGCTCGAACTGCTAGAGCGGGCTTGAATGACTTCAAAGTTTTACCGATACCGGGCCCACCCGAAACGCCGTCGAGTACGTTGGGCATGCCAAAAATGATCGAAGAGGCACCCAACTTAGATGAGAATTTGTCCTTGGGCGAGTTCCAGCCTTGGGGGTAAATATAGGTCCCCTCGGTTGCTCTAAGACCAACCATTTTTAAAATTTCAGCGGCATCAAGATCGACTTCGGCCGACATGAGATCGGCAGAATCCACTTGCTGACCGCTACTATCGGTAGTCGTAACCGAACGTACCGAGGATTCGGAATGTCTTCTAGCGTGAATTTTTACATGTTTATCCATCCCCGGAATCCATTTCGCCTGAGTGTCCACTCCTCCTGAAAAACTTTTCACGTCACTGCTTAAGGTACCCACCAGGTGGCTTTCTGGGGTTTGAGAAAGGGGAATTAAATTGTTCTTTTGTTCGCCTGTAACCACTGGTGCTGGGGCGAGCAGCGAGTCCAAGGAGGTGTAGTCAAGAACACCTAAAATGCGGGCGCTAGGCAATGTGCCACTAGTAGGAGTGACAAGAATATCCATGGTTGCCGGAACGGCAGCGTTGATCCCTGAGGCGTTGGCAAACTTAATGCTATATAAGCCGCCTTTTGACGGCACGATCACATAAAAATCGTACGGATGTACCAACTCAGAATCTTTTGGAGAACCAGAGGACAGTGTCACCGCTTGATGTCCTTCCGCCGCAATCGGAACCACGATCACATCAGAGTTTTGGAGGGAGAGATCGGCTACTCCCCGAAGAGCGGGCTTTTCTGAACTAGAGGTTGGGCTGGTCGCGGTGACAGCGATATGGCTGATTTGAGATATCGCATTGGAATAGGCCGCAGCCCGTTCTTGGGCAGAAATGTCTGGGTTTTCAACAAAGGCAACCTGCGCTTTTACCAATATAAATTTGGAATCAGGATCAACGTTTACGTGGATCACCGATGAGGCACTCATTCCCACCAAGGCTTTAGATGAGGCATTACGAACGCATCCGGAAGTCAAAATTATGCCGGTAGCTAAAAGAAGGTTCACTTTCAAAAGCGGATGCTGGAAGAAAAAGTTGGCATTCACGAAATAGGCTCCTGCGAATTATCGGGTGAGAAATTCAGAATTTTGAGACAAAGGAAGAAAGTAAGAGAGACTCGATGTGGAATCTTTGAAGGAGAGAAATGATTACCTGTTAATGATGCCTGATTTGCCGCATTGCGTCAATATCGCCACAATTGCTGGAAGCACTCGATATTGCTCAGGCATTTTAGCGCACTATTTTCACACCTAACTTTACCTAAAAAACCCCTCTTCACAATTGCCCCAGAAGTCTGAGAGAACGTATTCACTATGGAACCCCTTTTAAGGCACCTGACCCTGTCTATTTTAATTGTTCTTCATACGGCCGCCCTGGTTACCAGTGCTTTCGGAACTTCTCCTGTCTTCGACGAATCCAAACGTATATTGCAAGAAGTCAAAGTTACTTCGTATCAGCACCAAACCGATATTGATGAGTCCACGGGAACCTACCAAACGGACTGCTCAGGATTTGCTGCCTACGTTTTAAAAAAAGCGGCGCTCGATTCACTTTCTCAATTGGAAGAGGCGCTTCGACAAAACTTTTCGCCCGCTCCAAAAAGACCGCTAGCTAAACATTTTGTCTGGTTTTTTTCTCGGATTGCGGCTTTGGGAGAGAAAAACTGGCAAGAGGTCACCCTCGTTCGTGATCTACAGGAGGGAGATATCCTTTCCTGGCTTACTCCGGACAACGTAGAGTCAGTAAATACTGGCCACGTCATGATTGTGGCCCATACTCCCACACCCGCTGCCGGGGAAGCCAGTGAATGGTTAGTCGACGTGAATGATTCGACGTCTAGCGGTCATGGCGGAATGGACCCCCGAAAAAAAGCGGGCCCTAACGGCGTAGGCGCCGGAACGATTGGCCTGCTGGTCGATGAAAAAGGAGCTCCTTCTGCTTACCGCTGGAAAGGTAAGGAAAGTAAAAAGAGCTACACCACCGAGATCCGAATGGGCCGGGCGACCCCGCTTGCTAGGCTTTAGAAAGACGGAAAACGCTTGGCTGATTGAGACTCCCAGGCCTTCGGCCTCATGATCCTACACATCTATTTCGTGGGCCATTGGATTAGTGCGTACGTGGGTGAGCCGCTGGACGGCTTTAGCGGGCCGATTGGCCGCATGTCACTAGGGGGGGTGATTTGCTTTCTAATTGATAGTGCTTATTCACCGCATTTTTATTTCAAGGTTGTTTAGAGCGGCGGCTGATTCGTTTTTTAAATATCAGTCTTCAACTTAAATTGACTCGTCCGAACTCTTGCATGATTGGGAGTCTGACTTGAGTTCTTCTAACCCGTTCTGTCGACGATAAACGCTCCCATAAAAGCAACATAATGCTATTGCCCCGCGCATTAAAATGGTCGCTAAAGGAAGATTGGCCCCAAGATCACGGCAGCTTCTCCTCGATGATTCTTTCAAGTATTCGCCCGTCCATGGCGGAGAATATTCAGTCGGCAAAAGAAAAAAGGCTCGTTCTCTTGCTAGCAGAAAGCCGATTCACCTTACGCTCAGATCTTCGTATGCTGTGGGAAATTACTCCTTTCGCACGAAGAAGAATGAGGCTTTTCTATCAAAGCTCATCACAAGTTTAAGCCGTAAGTGGGCCATTAGGATTTATAAGTATTCTATCAACAGCAATCACCTTCACTTCTCCCTAAAAGCCTTGACCCGGAGAGGATTTCAAAACTTTCTTAGGGTGTTAAGCGCTCAAGTGGCTACTTTTGTCACTGGCGCAAAAAAGGGAAACCCTTTTGGAAAGCGATTTTTTGATTTTCCGGCCTTTACCCGCATTGCGGAGTGGGGAAAAGCATTTAAAACGCTCACTGATTACGTGGTTGAAAATGTATTGGAGGCTAGAGGCCTCATTCCCTACCAGCCAAGAACGACAAGGCGAGGTGACTGGCAAAGCGATGCCTGCGGGAGTGAATAGAGGACAGGCTCCCGACCTTGCGATGGTTCAATCCTTTTAATTTAAGTTGAAGACGGATGCCCGCCGTCCACGGTCGGCCGCCGCTCCAAACGGCCTGGAATTCAAGCTCACCGCATGACGCTAAGCATCTAGAAAGCAACCCCACCACCATTACCAACACAAGCGGACCGCTCAAAGGGCATCTTACGTCGGCAAGGCCTTTTCGATGACCGTCGCCAAGAAGATGTGGTCAATGATCAGGCCTACCGGCCCGAGGCTCGTACGCACATGATTTGTCATAAGACCCCAGAAGGGGCGCCACGACAAACTCCACCAGCTAGATTAGCTTGCCCCCGCGCAAACGGTTCGGGACAACTGTTTCCCTTTTTTGCCTTTCTGCTACCAATTCAATGAGCTCAGAAGTAACCCTTTTAGAATGCATTGCGTAGTAACCAGGCTAAGTTTCCTCGTCCTTCTCTTGGCAGTAACCTGCATGACACTCAGCGCTAAAGAATCGCCTAAAGAGCCACTTAGGGAATGGACGTTTCTGATCTATTCCGCTGGCGATGAAGGCAGCAAAGAAAAGAACAGCCCATTTAGCAAAACCAGCGTTCATGTGATCAAAGAGTTGGAAGGCATTGAACTTCCGGAAAAAGTCCGCGACCAAATTGCCCTGGTGCTTCAGTATGATGGGCCAGGCGATGACACCAAACAAAAATCGCATAACCGAGAATGGCGTCGCCTGCTGCAATTCATTCCGCCCGAAAATTCCAGTAACAAGTGGATCGATAGTCCGGGAATTCCAGAGGCCGAAATTCAAAAATTTGACCCTAGCTTCGTCTATGACGAGCAAGACTCTGGCGACCCGGTTACGCTTAAAAAATTCATCAAATGGGGGGTTGCCGCCTATCC
>JAYVQZ010000223.1:0-8026 GCA_043776735.1 Deltaproteobacteria bacterium
CTGGAATTTGGTTTGTCTCACGCGGCTGGAAAGAGGCTGTGCGGCATTTAAAAGACTGGCCTGCCGATCTTCCGGCACTCATCACCGTGGTAGACACCAATCAAAGCACCGGCTCCTGGCACTCGCTGCTATGGGAAAAATGGGAAACGCCCTCAGTGAACCAGCGTTTTCTCTGCTTAAGCCCCTTCACCTACCGGTTTTTAAGCGAAATGAAAGGACTGACCAAGGCACAACTCCACTTCATGCCACTTCCCTTCCCCTTATTGGACCGGGAGATGACTACCGCGAGCAATCCGCTGCGTCGCCCCAAGCTTCGCGTGGGTACCTTTTCTAAGTTCTCTTCGGAAAATAATCTTCACCAGTTGGTGACGGTGGCCCACTACGTAGCTCAGAGAAACCCAAACGTCGAATTTCACTTGATGGGCTATGGCCCTCTAGCCCGCCATTTACGAAATATGGTGAGCACGCTAAATCTAGAGTCGACCGTAATCGTCAAAGAGACGATCTACGTGGCCGAGATTCAAAACCTGGATCTTTTCCTTTATCTGCCGATCCGAAACGACCACTTTGGAACTCTACTTTACGCCAGCCACTATGGCCTTCCGGTCATTGCCAATGAGCTTCCCGGAATTGAGGATTTGATCGTAGAAGGTAAAACCGGTTTTATCGTTCCCCCTCATGATACCAAAACACTAGGGGAATTGATTTTAAGAGTGGAAAGCAATCGTGAGCTTAAGGACGGGATGAGCGCAGCGCTCCGTTCTCATTTAAAAAGCCAGTTTCCCCTGGCCATGGCGGTAGACCAAATGGCTCGGATCTTTGGCATTTCTGAAACCACAATCAAAGCAGTTTCCTTAGCTTCATGATCTCTTCTTCAAGTCAGCAGCCGATTGTTCAAAGTCCCTCACTGAAAAAATGGATTGCGCGAGCGGTTCTATTGCTCGCACTCATCGGTCTGTTTTTTTTTCTTCCTCTGAGAGCATGGGTTGAAAAAATCTCTTGGTTTCATGTCAAAGAGATTCTCATCGAAGCGGAGGCGCCTCTCACCGACAATGAAATTCGTCGCGCTATTCCCTTGGAAAAAAATACGAGTTTAATTTTTTTGGATGCCGAAACGCTTATGTTTCGTTTGAAGAGTTTGACGTGGATCGAACAAGCGATTGTGAAAAAAGAATTTCCCAATCGCCTTTTTGTGAAGGCCACTCCCCGGCAAATATCGGCAATCTGGATTCAAAACGGCTCGCCCTATTACGTCGACTCTCGTGGGATTCTTATAGAAAGAATCGACAAACGGCCTCTTCACAACCTGCGTTTTCCCATCGTGACGCAAGAGACTGCCCTTTCTTCCCAATGGTCGCGCCCTCGGATTCTGGAAGCAGTGCATCGCATACAGAGATCTCTTGAACCGGATTTTTTGGTGTCAGAACTTAATTTGGATCATTATCCGTACTTTCGCGTATTCCTCTCTCCGTTACCTATCGAAGTCACTTTTGATTTTGAAACTTGGTCCTCACAACTCCCCTATTTAGTTTTGCTACTGCGTCATCCCCCCCTTCTCACATCGCAACCTAGGAAGATCAATCTGGTTTTTCCTAAGAAAACCATTGTCACCACGCAAGAAAACAAATAAATTTACCGTGTCGACTACTATTCGTACGTTATTTTTCACGCTGTTACATTCAATGTCTTAAGCACGGTGGCGGAGCAGACCATTTTGGTTTCCACTCCAGTCTCGTGCCTTTAAAGGATGGGTGGCACTCATGCCGAGCCCGAAACGAACGGCAGAAAGATCAAAAGCGTTACTCGTGGGATTGGATTTAGGCACCACGAAGATCAGTCTCGTTGCCGCAAAGCCTGGTACCGAGGGAATTGAAATAGTAGGCATCGCGCAGATCCCCTTTTCGGGATTGCGAAAAGGGGCCATCACCAATATTCCGGCCACCGTCGACGCTATCAAACGTGTGGTCCAATCAGCACAGCAGATGGCAGGTTCGCCAATCACTCATGCTGCCATCTCCATTGCGGGCCAGCACATAAAAGGTTTTAACAGCACTGGTGTCGTGGCCATCAAAGGCAACGAAGTAACGCCATCGGATGTCGAGCGGGCGATGGATGCGGCAAGCGCAGTGGCTTTTCCGCCAGATCGCGAGCGAGTCCATATACTCAGCCAAGAATTTATCGTCAATGATCAAGAAGGGGTTAGAGATCCCGTAGGCATGGCCGGAGTGAGGCTTGAGTCCCGAGTTCATATCGTGACGGCTTCACTCACCAACCTGCAGAATTTATCAAAATGCGCTGAACTTTCTGGCATCTCACTCGATGGTTTTGTGCTCGACGGCATCGCCACCGCAGACGCTGTTCTTACCCCAGACGAAAAAGAACTGGGTGTCGCCCTTATTGATGTCGGCGGAACCGCAACGCACCTAGCCATCTTTTTACGCGGTACTGTAGTTCACACAGCCACTCTACAGATGGGCAGTTCGCACGTCACTAATGACATAGCGGTGGGACTGCGCACCACAATTCAAGATGCTGAAAATATCAAGATTGAACACGGTTCCACGACTCCTGACGTTGGAGACGATAGCATTCGACTTCAGATTCCGCTCCTGGGCGGAAAGACTCGTGATGTGGCCAAAAAAGATTTGGTTACTATTATTGAGGCCCGCGTTGAGGAATTGCTTAATCTCGTTGCCCAAGAGATCGATCACAGTGGCTACCGTGCCAACCTCTCCACCGGCGTGGTGTTGACCGGCGGTGGCAGTCTTCTAAAAGGCTTCGCTGAGTTCTCGGAATATATTTTAGAGATCCCCACACGTCGGGGTGTCCCCATGGGCATTGGTGGCTTGTCTGAAGGGGTCTCACACCCTTCTTTCGCCACGGCAGTGGGGATGGCGCTCTACGCGCACCGGTCAGGCCTTCGTTCCAAAGAACGGTCGACCAACGACAAAAACAATTTCGGACGAGTCTTCACAAAGGTGAGGAATTGGATCGAAGAGGTCTTTTAGTTTTTTTTTCTAATTAGGGCGCAATCCCACGGATACGCCTGACTTCGGTTAATGCCGAATTTTTTCAAGGAGGCCCGATGTTTGAAATCGAGGAAAAACAGTCGGTACAAGGTGCCAAGATTAAGGTTATTGGTGTCGGTGGTGGTGGTACTAATGCGGTAACGACCATGATCAATCTCGGACTTACCGGGGTAGATTTCATTGCGGCCAATACAGATAATCAAGCTCTGTTTTGCCATCCTGCACCCCATAAGATTCAGCTCGGTAACGAGCTGACCAAAGGACTTGGAGCCGGAGCTAATCCTGAAGTGGGCAAAAAAGCTGCTTTGGAAGACTGCTCTCGGATTGCCGAAGCGCTTTATGGGGCCGACATGGTCTTTATCACCGCCGGAATGGGCGGCGGTACGGGAACCGGCGGGGCGCCGGTTATCGCAAAGATAGCCAAAGAGGCGGGCGCACTCACCGTGGGCGTGGTAACCAAACCATTCAACTTTGAAGGAAAAAAACGCCGCAAGAACGCAGAAAAAGGAATCGCCGAGCTTCGCGAAGCCGTCGACACCCTCATCTGCATTCCTAATCAGCGTCTGCTCTACGTTGCCAACGAAACAACAACGATGCTCGACTGCTTTAAAAAAGCAGATGAAGTCTTGTTCCAGGCTGTGAAAGGCATTTCGGACCTAATCAACATTCGTGGTTTGATTAACCTCGATTTCGCTGATGTGCGCACCGTCATGGCTAACAAGGGCTTGGCGCTAATGGGAACCGGGGCCGCCTCAGGAGAGAACCGAGCCATCGAAGCCGCCCGGAAAGCCATTTCATCGCCTCTTTTAGAAGACATTGCCATCAATGGCGCCACAGGAATTATCATCAACATCACGGGCGGTCCGGATCTGACGCTATTTGAAGTCAACGAAGCGTCTTCGCTAATCACGGAAGAGGCTCACGAAGACGCCGAGATCATCTTCGGCTCAGTCATAGATGAGAATCTATTGGATGAGGTGCGAGTGACGGTAATTGCCACTGGCTTCAACCCGATCGTTCAGGAACAGGCCATGGCCCGCACAGAGCAGCCAGCGGCGGTACCTCAGCAACCCACTGAGATGCAAACTGGGGAAGCCTCCCTCTCTTCGAATCAGGTTCCTAACCAGGTTCAAAAGAAAGAAGGCGTCTCATCAGATCTTAAGATTGCCCGTCAAATGGCACGCGACATCGGAAAACGATTCTTCGAAACCGAAGAGTACGACGTTCCGACGTTTTTACGCCGTCCACAAGACTAGAAAATTCCGATGTTTAATAGGAAAAGCCCCGGCGCCTGACGGCCCGGGGCTTTTTTTTACCATTTGGTGATCTCTCAGGCCCTTAGGCCTAGAAGTCTCAACCATTCGAATGATCGCAATCTATTCTTGGTTAGGCTAATTCAAAAACGAGAGCCGAAGCGAGTCAATTTCAATGGCGGCACACTTAGACGCACTGTTTGAGGTATAGGCTCGGGAACGGATAGTGGTTACGATTTTCCCGGAAATTGTGTAGTAGACGATTTGGTTTGCGCTCAACGTCAGAGTGACGTCCGGGCCAGACTGAACCTGACTGCTCGTTTCCCACGACGATAAATAATTATTCCACACCGCCAATTCAAACTGCCCGTCTGCCGATGCAACATTGGTGCAATTTACCCCGTTGTAACTGGAATTTCCCGCCCGCCCTGTCACTTCGAATACCATTTTGCTAAAACCCAGATGTTCACCGTTAAAGCTAAAAACTGGCGATAAGTTGAGATGAGTGTCATAGCCGGTCCCAAGGGTAGGAGCCATCACATGAAGTTTAAGTACATTGGTGCCGATATCAAGCATCGATATTCCTGTCGGTGATCGGGGCGGATACCCCCCTTCAACGGCGGAGTACGCAATTGTGCTCGCCCCCGACGCCAAGGCAAACCCGCTATACACCGTGACTAGGGGAAGGCCACCGGTTGTGGGCAAACAGCTGGGCAGGCGATCGGGAGTGGACGTCGAGTAGGAGGACGAAAGCGTAATACTGGTCGTTGCTGCCGTGTCAAAACTGCCCTGCGCCAGCAGATACTCTTCTGGGGCGGTGGCAAATATTTCACTCAACGTCTTGGCATTAGATACGGGAGAGTTTTTAAAACCCAGAACTGAAAAAGTGTAGTTCCCTGGAGAAATGCTGAGACTAACCCCAGTTTGGGTAAGCTGTTCATAGGTGACGGGAAATTGGACCAGTCCGCTCAAATAAAGGCAACTAGGTGCCCGCGCACCTAAGTCACCCGCATTTACCGTATTAGCTACCGCCCCGGAAACAGCTACCGCGTAGTACTGAAAACTAGAAATGGCAGGCCCCGGGCGCGAGGCAAAAGAGGAGGGATCAACACGAAAGGTAATCTCTCTGGGAAGGATGCTTAAGCTGCAACGCGATGCCGCCACGAGGGAGATTAAAAGAGAGACAAATATTAAAAATCGGATTTTTCCAAATCTGGCAGACATGTGACAAAAATTGTACTCCCAGGAGTAGCTTTGGCCAATTCGAAAGCCGGTGGCTGTTAGCTAGACGATTCCTATGTTTGTTAAGGAAATGCCCCGGCGCTGTTTTTTATTATTGCGATTCTCTGACGACCTCTTAGGCCCTTGGGCCTGGGAGTCTCAACCATTCGAATGATCGCAATCTATTCTTGGCTAGGCTAGGCTATTATTCCATAGCGCCAATTCAGATTGTCCATCGGACAACGCGTCGTTGGCGCACGCTACGTTGATATTGGTGTTGCCAGCCCGGCCCACCACTTCAAATACTAATCTGTGATAACCCGTAGCCTCGCCGTTGAAGGTAAAAACTGGCGAAAGATTGAGATGAGTGTCTTACGCAGTACCTGATGGCGGGTTGAGTAAGCTGCTCATAGGTGATGGGAAATTGGACCAGTCCGCTCAAATAAAGGCAGTTTGGTGACCGCGCGCCTAAATCCGTGGAATTAACGGTATTAGCTACCGATCCGGAAACAGCTAGGACGTAGTACTGGGCCGCCAAGAGGGAGATTAAAAGCGAGCCCAATATTAAAAACTGCATTTTTCCAAATCTGGCGGACGTGCAGACAAGATTGTACTACCAGGAGTAACTTAGGCCAATTCCCAAGCGTGTGGCGGTTAGCAAAGACTCTTCCCCCGTCACGCCGTTCAATTGGTACTTTAAAGAACGGTTTTCTCTTCCCATCAGTGCATCAAAAATAAAATGATCCCCTAAATCCCAATGCAGCCCTAGTGAGAGTCGATAATTGTTGAAGGGGGTCGCTGACACCCCACTCGTACCTGCCGGCCCACTCACACCTAAAAGCAAAGGCACTTTAAAATCCAAACACAAAGAAACGGCCTGCGTGAGTTGCTTTTCTAATTCCAGTGAGGGAATAAAATTGACGGTACTAAAACGAGACCGTGTGGAACCCGGAGTTGCTGCCGTACCCAAAGCCGAACTGGGCGAAATGACGGTGTGCCCTAGCAGCCCTAAACCCGCACCCGCCCGTAAAAGCCAACCCGACTGGCTTCCAAAAAAACGCCAAAGGTAGTGAGTGAAAAGTTTAATCTCGGATCTTAAATCATTTTGGCCATTGACCTCCTGGAACTCCTCAAAAAGGGAAAGATCGGATTGCATAAATGGCGACCAAAAATTCCGGGTGCCAATCTCTATTCCGGCCCCCGCCCCTTGGATCTTGCCTGAGTATCCCGTGGAGGGACTCACTCGCGTCCCCGTGTAGGGGGCTACTGAACCTCTTACGTAGAAAAGAAAGGGAGAATTTGGAGGGGCGACTGTGTTGTCGATCTCAAAAGTTTGCTTTGCCTCGGGACTGACAATATTTGCCACTCCACGCTTATCAATGTGCGAAAGAGCCCGCACCACCACCTCATAGCGTTTTCCCGATTCAACCGGGATGAGAATCTGTGACTCGCTGACGACAAGTGTGGTTACCGTATTATTGTTCGAGCTAGGATCTCTTGAGGTACTTTTAGACGCTGAGGTGAATATGACTTCATAGGCCTCGGCCCCCTCCACTGGCTTCCATCCCACCGAGACGCGATTCCCAAAGGGCACCGGCAGCCTCTCTGGCAATAACGACATCGCCGGGGACTTAAAGCGTTGCTTTGCCTTTAGATAGGCAGAGTCGAGTTGAAGTTCAAATTCGCGCCATTTTGTGGCAGCCCCCAGGATCGTCGGCTCGTAGTTACCGAGATCCGTTTTCTCCACCGAACCCTCGGCTTGGATCAGGGGAGTTACCCGCCACTGATACAACCCAAAAAGGGGCGTTTCGATCTCATACTCCCCTTTTTCCAAAATGGTCTTTTGAGTCTTTCCTGAATCCGTTTTGATTTCGACTACGTACCGAACCCTTTTTCCCATAGGGCGCCAGCGCAAAAATAGACGGCCCTCTTTTTCCGTCAGTCTTAGCTGCGATTGATCCTGGGGTGCAAAGAGTTGAGCAGCGTTTGGTTTCACAAGAATCAGATTGGCCCGGGTCCATTCACCCGCCAAATTCTCCCGGTCGATGGCGCGCACTTGGAAAATATAGTAACCAGGCGCCAAAGGACCACGCCAGGAGGCAGTGTTTCCTTCAGTGATGGTCTTTACGATCTCCTCGCCTCCTTGAAGAATGCGCAATTCATAGCGAAGTGCCAGGGGGACCTCTTCCCATCGGATCTTGGCAATTCGCGCCTGGGAGGTTGCTGTTACCAAAAAAGCTATGAGAAACCGCTGAAATGGCCGGAAGCTCATTTGAGATGCCAGGCGCCTCATTCGACTTCCCATTCCGTCTTGGCTGGGGCCCTTAACTTCTCGCGAGGAGTTACCACAAAATCACGAAGGGCCGAAGCCTCGCTCTTGCGTTTTAAAACATCGACCGCTCTTACGCTCCAACGGTAACGACCAGGTGTGAGTTCACTTAAACGATGATGAGGTTCCTTATCAAATCTCTTCAACCACGGTTTCCCGTTTTTCAAAATCGTAACTTCATAGGTAGTTGCCCT